>NZ_CALJSP010000001.1:0-5215 GCF_937975875.1 Veillonella dispar
GTTTCTCTTCCCCCTGCTGGCCCTGCTCATCCTCGTCCGGGCCATCCGGGGGCTGCTGCGCATCCCCACTGCCGGGGAGGTCTGGGGCCAGCTGGCCCTGCCCGGGGGCGGCTCTCTGCCCATCCGGCACTGGGAAAACATCTTGGGCCGGGCCCCCCTGGCCGACCTGCGGCTGGACCTGCCCACCGTGTCCCGGCAGCACGCCGCCCTGGTCCGGGAGGAGGGCGGCCAGTGGCGCATCCACGACCTGGGCTCCAAGGCCGGGACGCTGGTGAACGGCGAGCCCGTGGAGGGCTCCGCCCCCCTGAAGGTGGGGGATGCCCTCAGCGTGGGCGGGGTAAAGCTGCTGTTTCTGCCCCTGTCCCGGGGGGAGGAGGAGCAGCTGCTCCAGCGTCGGAGGGCGGAGGCCGTGATTTATGATACTATATTGCTGTTAATTTGAGACAGTCCGCTGCCTATAAGGTGTAGGTATTGAATGTCTGCAAACAGGAGGAAACAATGAACATTATTAACGTACTTGAACAAGAACAACTTCGTACAGACATCCCTACTTTCCGCGCTGGTGACACAGTTCGCGTACACGTAAAAGTAGTGGAAGGTTCTCGTGAACGTATCCAAGTATTCGAAGGTTTGGTAATTAAACGTCAAAACGGTGGCGTACGTGAAACTTTCACAGTTCGTCGTATTGCATCCGGTGTAGGTGTAGAACGTACATTCCCACTTCACAGCCCACGCTTAGCTAAAATCGAAGTTATGCGCCGTGGTGTTGTTCGTCGTGCTAAATTGTACTACTTACGTAACCTTACTGGTAAAGCTGCTCGTATTCGCGAAAAACGCTAATGTTCATAAAAGGCTGCCGTTGGCAGCCTTTTATTTTTGCTAAAATTTAGATGTAGAAAGGAAATACTATGGCAGATTCACCTATCGTACATTGGTTCCCTGGGCATATGGCGAAAGCCACACGTATGATTACGGAGTATATCAAAAAGGTAGACGTAGTTATCGAGTTACTCGATGCGCGTATTCCTCGTTCTAGTGCCAATCCTGTAATCACTGAACTGGTTGGTCAGAAACCTCATATCGTATTGTTAAATAAAGTTGATTTAGCAGATCCTAAAGCCACAAAGGAATGGACTGAATTCTTTACTAAACAAGGTATCACTGTATTGGCTATCGATTCTAAGTCTGGCAAGGGTAATAAGAAGTTAATATCTACTGTAGAGCGTTTGAGTAAGCCTATTATTGATCGTTGGGTAGCTAAAGGCATTCGTAGTCGTTCTGTACGTACCATCATCTTAGGTATTCCTAATGTGGGTAAATCTACATTGATTAACTCCTTAGCTGGTTCTGCAGCAACGCGTACAGCTAATAAGGCTGGTCATACACGTGGTCAACAATGGGTTAAAATCGGTAAAAACCTTGAATTGCTTGATACACCAGGTGTATTATGGCCTAAACTAGAAGACCAACGCGCAGCGGCTCGCCTTGCTATGACGGGTGCCGTTTCTGATGATGTGTATGATTTAGAGCATGTCATTAAACAATTAATTAATCACTTATTGACGAATACACCTAATATTTTGGTGGAACGATATAAATTAAAAGAAGAAGAGATGACGGATGTAGATACGATTCTTGAAAGTATTGGCCGTCGTCGTGGTTGTCTCGTAAGTGGTGGTGTAGTAGACTTTGATAAAGCACGCCGCATTATCTTGCAAGACTATCGCAATACTAAACTTGGTACAATTACACTCGACAAAGTAGATGAAGAACCATACTATCCTGAAGATGGTGAGGAAACACAAAATGGATAAGGATGTTTTTTCTAAATTAAAGGTTGCAGACATTAAGGCGCTCTTTGAAACTGAACAAGCTTTAGAGATTTTGCCATTGGCTCAAGAGGATACTCGAAGTTCCGTTCAAAAATTGGCCGCTTCTTATATTAAACGCCAAGAAAAAGAGTTAAAAGAGCAGCAACGCCTCATGGGCATGTATGACTATGAAGGCATGTTCTATGATCAAGGTATCTATCATGTGGCTGGTGTTGATGAGGTAGGCCGTGGTCCTATTGCAGGGCCTGTGACGGTAGCTGCTGTTATCTTGCCGCCTATGACATTAATTCCGGGTCTTAATGACTCTAAAAAGCTAACAGAAGAAAAGCGTGAGGCCCTCTACGATATCATCATGGACGAAGCTGTAGCAGTTAGCTGCATTTCTTACGGCCCAGAAAAGATTGATGAGCTCAATATATATGAAGCAACGCGACAAGCGATGTATGAGGCGATTCGCACGCTCAGCGTACCAGCTGAAGCTGTAGTGGCTGATGCTATGAAATTGCCTGATTTGACGATTCCCGTTGAATCTATTATTAAGGGCGATAGTAAAAGCGCTAATATTGCTGCTGCATCAATCATTGCAAAGGTTACACGAGATCGATATATGAAGAGCCTTGATGATGAATACCCTGGTTATGGATTTGGTATTCATAAAGGCTATTATACGGAGTTACATAAAGAAGCTGTTGAACAGCAAGGTGTAACACCACTTCATCGCAAGAGCTTTGAACCTATTAAATCTATCGTTCGTTGGGTTAAACCTGAGTGATTATATTAACGTAAATTTATCATATAAATTGTATATAGTTTATAACCGTAAAGAGGTTCCTATTGGTCACCGATGTGACTATTAGGAACCTCTTTTGTATTTACTTTTGTTACCTCCATAATTTACGCTACAAGTAAGTATTACCTGTTGAAAGATTAATATAGTATAGATATTAAATTCTATGAGTTGTTGTTGGCAGATACACCTTATTAGGAGGTATATATGAAAACGATTAGTACAGGTAAAGCATTTAATGAACTAGATTCCAAGGAGCTTGGTAAATGGGGCGAACGGGTGGCCATTAAATATATTGAAAAGATCGGCCTTACAGTAGTAGATACAAATTATAGAACCCGATTAGGAGAAATTGATATCATTGCTAAACGCGATTTAATCTATCATTTTATTGAAATTAAAGCACGCCGAGGAATGCAACATGGATTGGCTCGAGAGGCAGTGACAAAGAAGAAGCAAAAGCATATTAAACGGGCCGCTATGTTGTTTTTATATGATCTACATCAAAAAAGACGGCGATGGAAAGAGTTATCCTTTGATGTAATCGAAGTGTACTTACATGAAGACTTTCAAAGTTCTATTCATTATTTGCCGCAGTGTTTTTAGAGAGGTTGCCTATGTATGCAAAACTATATGGAGCCACTTTACATGGCATAGATGGATACCTTATTACAGTTGAAGTTGATATATCTCAAGGCTTACCTGTCTTCGACATTGTAGGACTACCTAATCAATCGGTTAAGGAAGCTCGTGAACGTGTGCGGGCTGCCATCAAAAATAGTGGCTATGAATTTCCTATGAGACGTATTGTAGTAAACCTAGCACCTGCTACGATTCGTAAAAGTAGTGCAGGACTCGATTTAGCTATAGCGTTGGGTGTTCTCATTGCATCGGGACAGATAAAAGGGCGTAAAGCTAGTATTTCAGCTTTATTAAAAAACAGTTTATTTATGGGGGAGCTAGCTTTAGATGGCTCACTATTACCAACCTTTGGCACATTGGCTATGTCCCTTGCAGGTTTAGATTCTAATTATTCCACTATATTTACAAGTGTTGAAAATGGTCAAAATTTAAAAGCCATACCAAAGCTTTCCATTTATGGGGAATCTTCATTACTACATATTATTTCTATTTTGGAGAAACTAGCTAAATCAAAGTGCTCTAAAGTAAATAAAGAGACTATAAATAAATCTACAAGTTCGAAAAATCAAAACTATAATGAATCAGTGGAATTGTTAGAGTCATATGAACCTGTAGATTATATGAATGAAGATAGTCGTGTAGATATAGGCTCCAATCAAACATATACAGTAGATTTTAGTGATGTACAGGGGCAAGAGCTTGGAAAACGGGCTATGCTTATCAGTGCTGCAGGTCATCATCATTGTATTATGATAGGTCCACCAGGTGGTGGTAAAACGATGATGGCTGAACGATTGCCGACCATATTACCACCTATGACATGGAATGAAATCATTGAAGTGAGTCGTATACAAGATGTAATAGGATTATTAGGAAATACGGGATTGGTTACAACTCGTCCTTTTAGACATCCCCATCATACTGCAACTTTAGCGAGTATGGTAGGAGGCGGTATTCAAGGTCGACCTGGTGAGGTAACCCTTGCTCACGGAGGGGTTCTATTTATGGATGAAGCCCCTGAATTTCAACGCCAAGTTATTGATGCTCTAAGGCAACCTTTAGAATCACGCACAATTACAATCAATCGCTCTCAGGGAAATTACATATATCCTGCCGATTTTATTTGTATCTTAGCGGCTAATCCATGCCCTTGTGGATATTATCATGATCCTCATAAAGAGTGTGTATGTACGGAAACAATGGTTAAAAATTATCAGCAACGACTATCTGGGCCCATTATGGATCGCATCGATTTGCACATTCCTGTTGAAAGGCCTACCTTAGAACAATTATTAGATACTTCGTCGTCAACGATGACTAGTGAAAGTATGAGAGAACAAGTTGTTATGGCGACATCCATGCAACAGAAACGGTATGAAGGCCTAGATTTTAGCTCTAATGGAGCCGTACCGCATAAGGCCATAGGTGAGCTTTGCCATATTACCGATAAGGCTTGGAGTATACTCGGTAATATATTTGACCATTTTCATTTAAGTGGACGTGCTTTTGATCGCATATTAAAGGTCGGTCGCACCATAGCAGATCTTGAGGGAAACCCACAAGTGGAACCACATCATATTTCTGAAGCTATGCTATTTAGAACAGGTAAATAGGTGATATTATGACAAGATATGACGACAACATTTATATTGCAGGCCTCCAAAGTTTATATAATGTGGGCGCAGCATATATACGGAGTTTTATTGATGATTTTGGATCACCCTATGAAGCTTGGCAAGCTGTTAAGAAGGTCGATAATTTGAAATCTTATTATCATATTTCCGTAGGAGATAAACGGGCTATTGCAGCATCGGCTAGGGATGAAAAACTAGATTATATAATTCAAAAATTAGACGAATATCAGATGGATGTTACTACCTTTTTAGATAAGGACTTTCCATCTATGTTAAACCAAATCTATAATCCCCCAGCCATATTATTTATGAGAGGCAAT
>NZ_CALJSP010000002.1:0-15031 GCF_937975875.1 Veillonella dispar
GATGCAGGCTTAACGGCGAAGATTATGTCTTTATATAACTACGCCATGTCCCTTGCTAATCCTGATGGGTGGTTACGAAAAGCCTTAGAGCCTTATAAAGAGGCTATGACTGTAAATCCTAGTGAGACCCTATGGGGCCAATATATGTGGGATCAACATGTAGCTGTTATTGACCGTATTCGCGAGCGCTTAGAGCGGATGGAGCAAATCTTGCTCGATCCAGTGGGGCCTCATAAATGGCAAAATATATATGATAACCAATTAGCTGCACTAGGCATGCTTTCAAGTGCTCAAACTTGGGACGATATGGGCGAAGCTTGTAAGCATATGGATACCTTTATTAAAGATCAGTTCCGTATGGGCTCAAAAGAGGCACAAGCCTTTGACCCTATATTGGTAGCTGAGTTTAAATCCTTAGGTGCTCAAAATAAGGATGACCTTAAAGCCATGCAAGCAGCAGTGTTTACCGTGCCAGAAGCTACCTTGCAAGAGCAGTTCAAGGCCCAATATCCAATTATTGAAGGTCTTGTGGAGCTCACCATTGCGTTCCATCAAGCCTATCGGGACATGAAGCAAGAGCAAGGCATCATGGACTTTAGTGACTTGGAGCATTTATGCTTGGCCCTTCTTGTTGAACCTGGTACAGAAGATGATCCTCAGCCGTCTGACGTGGCAAAGGAGTTGCAAGATACTTTCAAAGAAATCATGGTCGATGAATATCAAGATACAAACGGCGTGCAAGAGACGATTATCAACTTGATTTCTCGCGTCGATAACCGGTTCTACGTAGGGGACGTGAAGCAAGCGATTTATAGCTTCCGTATGGCCGATAGTTCTCTGTTTATGGAGAAATACAATACCTACGGCGACACTGATGCGGTAGAACGCCGTATCGACCTAGCAAAGAATTTCCGATCTCACGAAAATATTTTGGCCGCTACGAACTTCTTGTTCTATCAAATCATGACGGAAGAGGCGGCGGAGCTCAATTATACTGAGGCAGAATCCCTCATTCCTGGCCGTATCGTAGAGGATGCACCGGAGGATTGGGTTGGAGGAGACGTGGAATTGCAGCTCTTAGATGTGAGTAAGGATACCCTCAGCGCTAGTGAAAGCGACGAGGACGAAGGGGATGATCCTGAAAACAACGAGCGGGAGCTCGATTTCATCATTCAAAAGATTAAGGAAATCCACGGTGCTAAGAAGAAGGTGCAAAATCCAGATGGTACGTTCCGTCAGATCGAGTGGCGTGACTTTACTATTTTGCGCAGATCCTTGGCCGGTTGGGGCACTCGTGCCGTAGAGGCTATGCGCCAAGCGGGTATCCCTGCGGTGGTAAACGAACGAGATGGCTACTTTGAAGCACAAGAAATTCAGCTCTTACTAGCGTTGTTATCTATCATAGATAATCCGGAACAAGACTTGCCGATGGCAGCAGTGTTGCACTCTGGTCTCGTAGGTCTTGATGCAAACGAACTAGGTGCACTGCGCCTATCTGGAGAGGGTTCTCTGTGGTCTCTCATGCCAGCCTATGCTGATGAGGCTCAAGATGAACGCTTATTAGCTTTTATTGACCATATGGAGCGTTGGCGTACCTTGTCGCGCCGTCACGGTGTAACCGATTTACTATGGGATATTTACGAATCTCAAGACTATGTAAACTATGTAGGTGCCATGCCAAATGGTCTCGTGCGCCGCGCGAATGTGCTCGCCTTATACGACCGAGCTAAGGGCTATGAGGCATCTGGCTTCCGTGGACTCTTTAGATTTTTGCGCTTTGTGGAAAGCTTGCGCGATAGTAACCAAGATATGCCCCTTGCCAATGTGGTGAGCGAAGCGGACAATGTGGTGCGCCTCATGACCATCCACAAGAGTAAGGGCCTTGAGTTTCCTGTAGTATTCTTATCCGGGGTGCAAAAGGGATTCAACATGATGGACCTTCGTTCAGAGCTACTCATCGATAAGAATGCAGGACTTGGTCTTAAGGGATATTTCCCAGATATTCGGGTATCCTTCCCAACTATGCCGTGGTTCTATGTAAAAGATGTAAAGGAAGCGGCCCTCAAAGCAGAGGAAGAACGGATTCTATACGTAGCCTTAACACGGGCACGAGATAAGCTGATTATGACAGGTCATTTTAAAGGCTTTAAAAATGCTAAAGGTAAGTTGAGTACCTTAGGTGAACTCATTAAAAATACAGCGTCAGTAGAAGGTCAACAATTGCCGACGGATATTATCACCCAAGCCAATACGTACTTGGATTGGCTCATTATGGGCTTTGCTCGTCATTTGGACGGTGGTAACCCATTGCGCGTAGCCATTGAGTACGAAGGACCGACCTATTTTGACTTACCAGATAAAAAATGTCGCATCAAGGTCGAAGTCCACGATGGTTCTCTCTACGGTGATCTCGATTATAAAGCAGATATCGATGAAACTACCATCAATAAGGTACGCGAGTTGAAAGCAGTTAATGCTGTAGAATTGCCACAGGAAATCGAAGACCGATTCAACTATACCTATCCATACAGCGATGCTACGCGACGCACGGCTAAGATTTCCGTCAGTGAATTGAAACGACGATTCCAAGAACGGGAACTTGAAGCAGGCACTATTGATACCCTAAACGAACCAATTGTAACGGTAGATACAGAGGCTAAACGAGCCGTTTCAGATACAATCTTAGGTCAAGCTATTAAGCTAGATCCAAAATCATCTGCAAATGTTGAGGCGAAGAATACCAATGCTGCTGGTTTACCAATTATGGAGGCTTCAGATGTAACTGTTTCATCCGACGAATTGGCGAATTCCGTATTCGGCCGCAAGCCGCAAGCACTGCAGTCCGAAGAGGATGTGTTGACAGGGGCTCAATGGGGTACCTTGATGCATGAGGCCATGCAATGGCTTCCTCTTGCGCAGTATACTCAAGCTTCTTTAACGAAAGAGCTTGATGCACTCGTAACGAAAGGGACTTTCACAGAGGAAGAACGAAATCTATTAAGCGATACAAGTCTATATAAATTCTTTAGTTCTGACCTTGGGAAGCGTCTTATCAATGCGAAGCGCATAGAACGTGAAATGCCGTTTAGTATGCTTTTTGAAGGGAAACGCGTATATGATACCTTAGAGGACGGCGAAAATCTATTCCTCCAAGGTATTATCGATACTGCCTTTGAAGAAGATGGTGAGTGGGTTCTTGTAGATTACAAGACGGACCGCGTCAAATCTGGGGAAGACCTCATCAAGCGTTATAAAATACAAATGGATCTCTATAAAGAGGCCTTGCAGCGATTGACAGGGATGCCTGTGAAAGCATGTTATATCTATAGCTTCCGTTTGCATGATGCTATCAGCATAGACTAGCCTTGTAAGTATATGCTTAACTTAGTGCTATGCATGAGAAATATGCAGGGACTAGGTAGGTATTTCTTATAAGGTAATGAACATAAAAAAGCTCTCTATTCTTGAATAGAGAGCTTTTATGTTATAGATTGTTATATAGTTTTGTCCTGTAGATTTCTCTACAATTTATTAAATATGTGGTAGTATAGGCAAATTCAAAGCCTTTTTCTTTTTGTGTTTTGCTGGGGCAAATACTTTTAGAACCCGTGGCAATACTTCGATATCTACTGGCATGGATGGGCCTTGGTCGCCATCCATATTAGTAGGTAAATCACCGATATTAGATAATAACTCAATATGAGCCTTTTTCACGGTTAGTGTTGTTGTATAACGGGAGTTGTAGATGGCACCACTAATGATAAGCGGCAATACGCTTAGGATATCGAGGATGAAGTATTCCTTGAATATTATGATACGCATATAACCATCATCTACAGATGCTTCCGGCATGAAGCGTTCAAAGCTAGATACTACATTGGTGAGCAATGCAAGAACGAGTGGGGATTTACAGATAAAATCGTCATTCTCTGTTTTGATGCGGTATGTGTAGTCCTTTGTTGTAAATAAGGCTTGCCCTGCGCGTAAGAAGTAGGCTAGAGGGCCCAAGATGCTCTTTTCCTTTGGGGTAACCTCTTCGATTACCTTTGGAATAACACCGGCTGCGATATTATTGCAGAAATATCTGTCGTTACAACGACCGATATCAATGGTACGTGTTTGGTTGATATCAATACGTTTGATCGCCTGTGTTGGATTCTGATGAATACCAAGGGCACGAGACATATCGTTTACAGTACCAACAGGGATGAAACCAAAGGTAGATTTAAAGCCACCTTGAGCAATACCGTTAACGGTTTCATTTACGGTACCGTCACCGCCCATGCAGAACACAGCATCGAATCCGCGTTCGCAAGCATCCTTTGCGAAACGTGTAGCATCGCCTTCACCAGTAGTGAATTTGACCTCAATCGTTTCGAATAAGGTGCTCAATTTCCATTGTAAATCGAGGGCATAGCGACGTGCCGCACCGCCACCTGATACAGGGTTTATGATTACCAAACAACGGCTCATGATATAACTTCCTTACTTTCAAAAATGAGATATAGCTATTATCTATCGTTAAATTGACAGTCTTAGATGTGAGCTCTATAATTATACTATATGTACTAAATCACATATAACATATTTATTCAAAATACAAAATATATCGTACAATATATTATACTCATTTTAGCCGTTCTTTGAAAGTACGAATGAGTTGAGGGGATATAAGATTAGGGGATATTAATGGGACGACAAGATTCTAAAGATAAATACAAATTGTCCGCTGTGGACTCCATTGAAAGATTACCACTTAGTGAACAAGTTTATTTAACATTAAAAACAGCTATCTTAACAGGCGAATTGATGCCACAAGAAAAGCTTAACGAAGTAAAAATTGCAGAACAATTGCAAGTGAGTGCTACACCTGTTCGCGAAGCATTCCGTAAATTGGCTAAAGATAATCTCGTAGTTATCGTTCCTTGGAAGGGTGTTACTGTAAAGGCGGATACTCCTGAAGAGATTATTGCATTGTATCAAGTGCGTGAAGTAATGGAAGGCCTTGGTGCGCGACTTTGTGCCCGTCATGCGACTGATGAACAAATTAAAGAGTTGCGTGAAATTTGTAAAGAAATGCATGAAATTGAAGAGGCTACAGAACGCGTTGAAGTAAACAGTCGTTTCCATACTATGATTGCTCATTATTCTGGTAATGAACGCGTTGTAGAATACTTAGCGAGCTTCCGTGAACGCGTTAACCGCGATATGTACATTAGCTCTTTTAATGCAGTGCGTACCCATGATTGCGACGATGAACATGATCATATCGTAGATGCTATTGAGCGTCATGATGAAGTGGCCGCAGAAACTGCTATGCGTCAGCATATTAATAATGCATTTATCTTCAAAAAAGCAAATGCTGAAGTGCAACACAAAAAACTTAATGAAGTATAATGCCTATTGTTGGCATGCTTTATGAAAGGCTCCGCCGTTGGCGGGGCTTTTTCTGTACGAGTGTTAATACTGTATTTGATTAGCTTAACTTAACTTAGCTTTGGCTTAACTTTAGTTAGGGCGCTGTTCCTCGTATGACTTAGAAATTCTAATCGTTTATAGTGTGACGTAAGATGAGCATTGCAACTTTTATAATCTATGATACGCAACCTTACAAGCTGAGCTACATCAATTTGGAATGCTTGAGCGATTTTAAATAAAATTTCTAAAGACATGCCGGATATGCCTGTGCCACACTCTAGCTTGCTCAGATAACTGCGACTAATCCCAACGTGGCGTGCAAGCTCGTGTTGGGACATATTTAGAGATATGCGTATGTTGGCAATTTTATGACCTAAACACACATATTGATGTTGTAAAAATGGGTCTTCGTAGGTATTTATTCGCAGCTCAGTTAACGGTGTTGTTAGAGGTTTCATAGGGATTCCTTTCTTTTCCCTGCTCTCTAAATATAGTATACTGAGACTGTTGGTCGTTGACTAATATAGAAAACTAGATATTTATCGGTTATTTCAGATAATTACACGGATTGTGAAATCGTAGGATACTACTGTAAGTATAGGAGGCAATATGGAAAAATACATTGCAGTTGCCATTGGTGGAGCTGTTGGTGCGTTGTGTCGCATGGCTCTTGGCGAATGGGTTATGACAAAGGTGAGTTCCTTTCCATATGGAACGGTTGTAGTAAACCTCATTGGTTGCCTCATTATTGGCCTTGTACTAGGTCTATATATGCAAAAGCCAGATTTATCGCAGTTGGCGAGATTCTTCCTCGTTGTTGGTGGACTCGGTGCATTTACAACATTTTCAACCTTTGCTTTTGAAATGTTACAACTGATGATGTCTGAGTCCTATGTACAAGCTTTATTCTATGGCTCTGTACAAGTTGTAGGGGGCTTAATCCTTTGCTGGATTGGTGTACTACTTGCGCGTATACTCGGTGCAATCTGATCTTACTGAATAAGGTGACTTGAGTTACAGCATATATAAAGCTATTTTTATATGATTAATACATAAGACTATTTAGGTCTTATTCGGAAGATATTTATAAACTAATTTGCAAGAAATTCAGAATAGGATTAGGTACATTTTGTTGTTATAACATACATTGTATAGAATTCAGAATTTAAAGTTTAAATATAATTTTTGGTCTAATACATTACATAGAATTCTAGATTATAAAGGGAGATATTATGAAATCCATTAGAACACAAGATGCCGTAGGGCATGCATTAATACATGATTTAGTACGCATTGTCATAGGAGAGGTGAAAGATACGCCGTTCCGTCGTGGCCATGTTATTACGGAAGAGGATATTCCGAAATTACTAGACCTTGGTAAAGAGCATATCTTTGTGATGGAACCTGAGGATGAAGGATTCTTGCACGAAGAGGACGTGGCACGTGCTTTGTACAATATGGCAGGTGGCGAAAATATGCATGACGGACCTATGGCGCAAGGCAAAATCGAAGCCATTGCAGACGTAGACGGCCTCTTTAAAGTTGATGTAGATCGCTTACATGCTATTAATAGTATTGGCGAGCTTACCATAGTAACGAGATTTAACAATACACCTGTGAAAGCAGGCGATAAATTAGCAGGCATGCGTTGTATTCCATTGTTATTAGAGGAACAACAAGTAGAGGATGCGAAGAAAATCGCTAATGGTCATCCTTTACTCAATGTAAAACCATTCGTACGCAAAACAATGGGTATTGTTACTACTGGCTCAGAAGTATTTGAAGGCCGCATTAAAGATGCTTTCACCCCAATCATTGAAGAACGTTGCGCTGAATTCGGCGTAAAAAAGGTAGCTCATGAAATCGTAACAGATAATACAGACGACATCGTGGCCGCTATAGACAAGGTAAAACAAGCTGGTGCTGATATTATTTTCTGTACTGGTGGCATGAGCGTTGACCCTGACGATTTAACACCAGGGGCCATTAAACGCTATGCAGATCGCGTAGTAACTTATGGTTTGCCTGTATTGCCAGGATCCATGGTTTGTATTGCATACTGCGCAGATGGTACGCCAATCCTCGGCGTTCCAGGCGGCGTATTATTCAGCAAACCGACTGCTTTTGATGAAATCTTGCCACGCCTTGTTGCAGACGATGAAATCACAAAAGAGGATTGTATTCGCATGGGCCATGGTGGCTTCTTGGGATAATCCTTTTATAGAACATCTAAAAACTGTATAAGTCTATACAAAAAGCGGGTAGATATCTACCCGCTTAATTTGTTCGTGCCATTATAGTATTAAAATGATTTTTTCCCTAGTGTAGGATGGCTACAACGTTTTAGTGTTAATGTGTCAATCATGTGGACCGCTTCGTCCAATGTGATATCTTCACGTTTTGTCGGTGTTTCCAGAACTGCCAAAGGATGGTCAGTACCTACCTCACCAGAGGGCAAGTAAATATATTCTTGGTTAATAGTATCACCAAAAATATAGCCCGCTTGTAAATGTTCTTTATGAATGCGACTCATGGTCTCTCCTTACATAATTTCTTTCAGTCTAAAGTCTAGGTAATCTGCAGACACTAGCTCTAATTTAGTAGAACCAAATTCCTTTGGAATGCGCTTAAAGGATATTTGATCGTGTAAATGTCCAAAGATACAAGTATCTACATTGTATGTCTCCATAAGATCCGTAAAGCCTGAAGGCGTGTTGGACTCATTGAATGGAGGATAGTGTAACAATAGGATTTTTGTTACTGGTATCTTGTCTATATCTATGGTTGGTGGATTGTTTTTATCAGAGTCTGTAGTATCTACGTTTATTTCTGATTTGAATGATTCTATTAGTGTTTCTACAGCTTTATCCATTTCTTGTAGTGCGGCTTCGGTGCGAATCAGTTCTCTATCGTAAATGGATTGGTCTGTTTCTGGTGTGAAATGGGAGTCTCCAGGGCAGAGGTAGGCGCGTGTGCCACCAAAGGCGATGATGCGAGGGCCTTCTTCTGTTTGAATAAGCTGTGCTGTACCATGACCTTGCAAGAAGGTGATAGCATCGCCCATGAGATTTCGCATCTTGTTGGCAGAGGCCCACCAGTAATCGTGGTTGCCGCGAATCATATATTTCTTACCCGGCATGGATGCAATTTCTTGTAAGTCGCAAGCTGCTTCATCGAGGCGAAGGGCCCAACTCATGTCACCTACGAGAAAGACTATATCTTCGTCTGTTACACGGGCCATCCAATCTTCTTTGATGCGGATCCAGTGATTATCCCAATGGGGACCAAAAATATCCATCGGCTTCGTTGGAGGATTGCCAGATAGATGGAGATCGCCGATGGCAAATACTTTCATAAACATCCTTTCAAATATATCATCAAAATTATTTAGATACAATTTGTATATTAAACTATTTAGAGGCGTGGAAGTACGGCGCAATGTCTTGAATGATTTTTGCAGCTCGTTCCTCATCGCAAGTTTGAGGAATTTTGTAACCCACGTAAAGTGGTGTTGTGACATAACGGGCTACTACCTTGATGTAGTCGTAGCCGTCCTCAAGATTATATACAAAATAGTTGTAGGACTGGCTATAATTGGCGATGCTGCGCAATACATAACGCAATACTTGCTGTAATCTTAACGCTACGGAGCGCACAGGTGCATCTGGTTTAAAGCGTATATTGTACTCAAAGAATCCAATTATAGGCTGTGTAGATAAGGTGATGCGCACATCTTGATCTTCGTACAAGAGCCAGCCTTCCATATTTTGGGCCGTAATATCTTCGTGGTAATCGTAATCCTCAAGGCCTATAATTTGGCTATGCGGATGGCGGATAGAACCGCCAGACATGTATCCGTGATTTTTGAAGAAGAGTACTGATTTGAACTCTTTCCGTTCCCGTGTTTCACGCCATTTATCTAGACCAAATTGGAGAATGCGAGCCGCTTCATCGGCAGGCAATGTAGAAAATTCGCCTTCGTCTGTTTCTGTTTCAATAATAACCGTTGGCCATGTTTTATCTAATACAGGATATTTGTTCATGAGCCATATGATATGACCTGATGTATCTAGAATATCCGTTAATTTTGAACGATCACAGAAGGGGCAGCGCACTTCTTCGTTGCGAATATTAACAGGCTTTGTGCGCCCTAGTGCGATGTTAAATCGTAGTGGTTTATTCATCATGTGCCTCCTTCCTCGTAAGAAAATCTATACTCTTAATCATACCATAATTAGCCCATTCGTACATGAAATAATGGTATAATAATAGGGTATTATATAAATGATTAAGGAGGCTCTATGAAACCGACGACGCTTGTATTTCCTATTGATGAACAAAATCGTATATTGCTAGGTCGTAAAAAACGCGGTTTCGGGGCTGATAAATATAATGGATTCGGTGGTAAACTCGAGGCTGGTGAAAGCTTCCGAGATTGCGCCATCCGTGAGTTGTTTGAGGAATCTGGCCTTCATGGTCGCCCAGAAGATTTAGAATGTGTAGCGGCTTTTGACTTTCAATTTCCTTTTGATGAAAGCTTAACACATGTAGGTTATGTGTATTTTTTGCGTACTTTCACAGGCAATGTAGAGGATACGGACGAAATGGAACCTCATTGGCTAACAGTAGACGAAATTCCTTACGACCGCATGTGGGATGGCGATCGTCAATGGCTACCAATGCTGCTAGAAGGCAAGAAGTTAAAAGGGCCTATCGTATTTGGCCGAGACAACAGTACGGTAGATAAGATGGAATTGACCACTGTGGATACCGTTCTTGAAAGCGAACACTTGGCGCGCATTGATCTGTATATTAATGGATAATCTGTACCTTATTGGCTGCAACATATATGCAATATGCTTGTAATATGCCTATAGGCATGAAAGTGGTACTAGAGTCCTAAGTTTATAATATTTTGAGGTAATATGACTGATAAAAAGAACCCTAAGTGGGTGCCACAGCTGTTGGCGTGGTATGATGTGCATAAACGTGAATTGCCGTGGCGCGATTGCGGAGACCCTTATAAGATTTGGGTGTCTGAGGTGATGAGCCAGCAGACGCGTATTGAGGCGATGAAGCCTTATTATGATAACTGGATGCGACTATTTCCAACCTTAGAGGATTTGGCAAAGGCCAGTGAAGATGAGGTCGTTCACGCTTGGCAAGGGCTTGGCTATTATAGCCGGGCTCGTAACTTACGCCTTGGTGTAAAGGACGTCGTTGAAAACTACGGTGGTATAGTGCCTCATGACCGCAAGACTATGGAGTCCTTGAAGGGCGTAGGTTCCTATACGGCTGGGGCTGTACTATCTATGGCGTACAATGAACCAGAGGTGGCTGTAGATGGCAATGTACTGCGCATTTATGCTCGTTTATATCGCATCTTTGATGATATTTTGAGTACTAAAGGTAAGAAGGCCATAACTGCTATCGTAGAGGAAACATTGCCTCACGATCGACCTGGCGACTTTAACCAAGCCTTGATGGACTTTGGGTCTGCCGTGTGCATTCCCAAAACTCCACGCTGTGGAGAATGTCCTATTGTAAATATGTGCGAAGCATACCAAAATAAGGATACAGATAAACTACCTGTGCGCATCAAGAAAACAAAGGTAGTAGAGGTTCCTCTATTTGTGGGCATCTTGCAATACGAAGACCATTATCTATTGCACAAACGTCCTAACCGTGGACTGTTACGATCCATGTGGGAATTCCCATCTGTGGAAATGGTATCTGCCTTTGACGAAGGGGAACAAGGCCTTGAGGCCTTAGTTAAGGACCTAGGCTTTGAACTATCCTTACAACCAGTATTAGTAAAAGAGATAACACATATTTTCTCTCATCGAAAATGGTTTATGAAAGCATTTCGCGGTGATTTAACGTATGCAGGAGATGCTAAGAATATAACAATCGGAGCTATCCAAAAGCAATTGCCAAAGGACTGGATGCTCATCAAGCGCGACGAGTTCGCCGATTATGCTTGGGCAGGTCCTCATGGTAAATTGACGGAGATAGCAAAATAATTTGTAGGAGCAATGAATGAGAATTCTATTTAATATCATTTTTTCTGCTATCCTCGTAATAGGATTGGTAGGATTTTGGGCGCTTTTCCTCAACTTGTGGAAGCCTAAAAAGAAATGGCCTGCTTGGGTAGGTTATCTAATTATCATCGGTGCGTGGTTCACTGCCATCCGATACTATATACTCAATCAAGTGGATCTATACGGAACGATGTATTATCCGTTGATGAATCTATTCCGTACTGAAAGTTACGGTTTTCTCTTTGGCTTATTCTTGGCTATTCCTGTATTCATCATTCTCGGTTTACTATACTGGGCGGTTAATAAAATTTGGAGCAAAACGCCAGAGGAAAATAGAACGGGCCGTCGCGCCTTCTTTAGAACGGCGGCAACAGTGGTACCGTTGGCAACAATTGGTGGCTCTAGCTATGCTGCCTATGTAGGTCAACATGAGATTGAGGTTACTCATGAAAGCTTCGGTTATACGAACTTACCGCCTGGGTTAAAGGATTATAAAATCGTTCAACTCAGCGATATTCATGTAGGCCCAAGCATCGACTTAGATGATCTTGATGAAATTTTAAAGCTCGCCCTTGTAGAGAAGCCTAATCGCGTTGTCATCACTGGTGATTTAATCGATAAAATCGCTTGGTTACCACAAGTCTGTGAAAGACTGACAACCTTTGCAAAACAAATCCCAGACGGTGTCGATTTCATCTTGGGCAATCATGAGTACCATCACGATGTGAATAAGGTACTAGACGAATTGAAACACAATACACCGATGAACATCCTTGTGAATAGCAATATTCAAATTATGGGTGGTAAGCAACCTGTATACATTGCTGGTGTTGCATACGATAATGATCGGGAAAAAGAAAAACGTGAAGCTATGATCGATAAGGCTTTATCTGGTATTCCTGACTACGCCTTTGTTATCCTATTGGCACATCACCCTGAATTCTTTGAAGAAGCCATTGAATGTAAAATTCCGTTGACCCTCTCTGGTCATACTCACGGTGGTCAAATCGTCTTCATGGGCATGCCGTTGGTACCAACAGGCACACCATATACAAAAGGTCGCTACGTAGAAGAACAAAGCGTGTGCTACGTCAATAACGGCTCAGGTCACTGGTTCCCAATCCGTATCAACTGCCCACGAGAAATTACTGTCATTACATTCTTTGACGGAGTAGCTTAGAAGTAAAGGTGAGCTCCTTAGCATAAAAGGTAAGCTCATTATAGGGATACAATCATGTATAATACATCCTTTATCCATAAAATTCTTATATGTATTATTGTGCTTATGCTATTTGATATCTCTCTCATTCACGCCACGACAGCGGATATATATAAAGGATATCTCAAAATAGCAATACTCGTGGCAATTGGATGCCATTTAGATATATACCTGGAATTCAGTAAGCAAGAAATACTGATAATACAAGCATTTGAGAATAATACATTTAACGAGACCTATGAACTGCTAAGTACGAAACAGATGGTTTTTATCATATCTTTGATCATGTTAATGACTATAAAACTTGTGATATATTAAAAAAACATAGGTTACAAATAAAAAGAGGTATTGTATATGAAAATACAATACCTCTTTTTATTGTACGCCGAATAGGCATGACTAAACCCCCAGTTAAACTGGGGGTCGGTAAAAATTCTTAGAGAAAAGGAAAGAACCTCCTAATGATAGAATGAAGTTGGTCTGGCAACCACAACATTTCAACATAGGAGGTTCAATGTCAATGAATGACGTAAAAAGCTTATCACATAGTAAATGGAGATGTAAATATCATATTGTTTTTGCTCCAAAGTATAGAAGACAAATAATTTATGGTCGGATAAAAGCTGATGTAGGTAAAATCTTACGAGATTTATGTAAGAGGAAAAATGTAGAGATTATAGAAGCGGAATGCTGTCCGGATCATATTCATATGCTAGTAACGATACCACCACATTTAAGCGTATCGAGTTTTATGGGATATTTAAAAAGCAAAAGTAGCCTCATGATATTCGATAAACACGCAAATTTAAAATATAAGTATGGAAATAGACATTTCTGGTGTAGAGGATATTATGTGGATACGGTAGGACGATATGAAGGAGCGATAAAAGAGTATATTCGCAATCAACTACAAGAGGATATAGCGCAAGATACATTAAACTTTAAAGAATACACCGACCCGTTTACGGGTGAGCCAGTAAAATAGGCAAAACAAAAGCCCCCGAGTAGGGGGCAGCCAGTGGTAATAGAGTGGTTGTCAGATCATTCAATGCCCTCTTTAGAGGGCCACCACTAGAGAAAGACCCTTATAGGGTCAGAGCAAACCACCCGTTCTACGGGTGGTTATGATTATATGAACTTATATAATAATTGTGATATATTAGAGTTAAAATTTTTAGTTGTGTTGATTAATAGAGTAGAGTTAATTTGTAGGTGTAGATTAATGTATAGTAAATTTTTTATCTACAGAGTTATTATATGTGCCATTCCAATTATTCTTATGGATATAGCTTTTATCTGCTCAATGATAACTGGTGGATACGAAGGAAATCTAAAAGCAGCAATACTAGCGGGGATAGTATTGCATATAATTTTATATATATTAAGTCGTAAACAAGTAAAGCTGTTAATACAAGCATTTAAGAAAAATGGGTTTAAAGAGATTAATAATCTATTCAATATGAAATATGTTTTTCTAATCCTATTTTTTATGATATTAATAGCTATAAAACTTATGAGGTAAGATATCATGAATAACATAAGGATTCCAATATATAAAATATTAGCCATATGTTTTTTAGTGGGACTTAGTATAATTTATTTAAATTTTTATGGGATACATACCGAACTAGTAGATTCTTATAGTTTAGGTCGTTATCGAATTGTGTTTGGTGGAATGCTAGAGGATAGCACATATAAAACTAGATTGGAATTTTCTAAAATTTCTCATAAGGTTGTATTTCCATATTTATATGTAAAAGGGGAATCGGGTTATACTAGGGTTTTATTAACACCAATAGGTACAGATATTTTAAAGATACCCAATTACTCATTTTATGATACTGATAGTATAATAGAGGATACTGATAGCATTAATAATTTAAAGCGTATTTATGGTAAATCTATATCTATAAAAGATGATCTGAACCAAATTAGTGAAGAGGATAGAAATATATTCAAATTATTATAATGAATGCGGGTAGCAAAAGGTATCTTTTTGATTAGAATATATTTTATGCTTAAAATGATGCTCTTAAAGGTGCATTATTATAGAATTTCATTAGTTTAAATTAAATATTGCTATAAGACATATAAAACAAAAAGGACGTAATAGTCTATTCTTCAGTAATAAGTATTATTGAAGATTTCAAGACTATTACGTCCTTTTATTTTCCGTTCATTTGAGGTATGAGAGGATGTTACAGATATGTCATAGAGATGAGAGAGATTTTATTTCATGCGAACTGCTTCAGCAAATTCGTCTTCAGTCATGAGTTTTTCTTCCAAGATGATTTCTTTGATAGAGCAACCGCGTTTGTACGCTTCTTTTACCACCTTAGCGCTCTTGTCGTAG
>NZ_CALJSP010000003.1:0-6782 GCF_937975875.1 Veillonella dispar
AGCGGGTGCTTTCACCATCCATAATACACACTTGGTCACCACCGCGACCTAATGCAATATCTAAGGCAGCACGAGCACGACTAGAAACCTCTTTTACAGAGCCTACATTCTCGCTAATCCCCACAGAAATCGTAGCTGGCACTTGACGAGGAGAAGGCAATTTACGAATGCGTTCAAGCACTTTAAAGCCATTTTCCTCCATCTCATGAAGGGCGCCACGAGAAATAGCAAAGGTATACATATCGTCTTGGAAGTTACGAATAAAGCCTTCATAACGGTCAATTTCATCCATAATGATATTGTTAATATCTGCCCAAACGCTAGTATACTCGCGATCACTAAGACCTTTCGTCAATTCTTCGAGATTATCGATTTGAATCATGCCCCATACAGGCTGATCCTCTTCAGCTTTAATACGGGCCTTTTCGAGAGCCGTAATGTCCTTAAAGTACAGAGCCATGACTGCATGTTCAGCCAATTCATCTTCACTATGAATATCTGGTCGCGTATCGCGAGGATCGATGAATTTATAGATAATTTGGAAATATCTTTCATCATATTTCTCCGTCATATATCCGGATTTACCCCAGATTTTATCAATACGGAAGCCAGGCAATAGAGCAGACATTTTTTGAAGTTTATTCCAGTCTACTGTAACCCAGTCTGCAAAGACGCTATTATTCCATACCAAGGTGCCTTGTTTATTAACAAGAACAATGCCCATCGGTAAATTTTGTAAAGCAAAGTTAGAAGCTTGTGTGACGTTTTTCATCATCGCCCCAAACTGTTCTCTTGCTAAACGACGCCGGTTATGAAGGGTATTATAATTAACCAAATATGCCGCTACTACGATAATTAAAGCTAGAATTGCAATGGCCCAATTCAAATAGGCCAACAATAATAACAATAATACGATAACGGTAATAATGGTAATTTCTAAACCTTCCCATCTCCGTTGAAAGGATTTCATAACGGCCTCCTTTCTGTTACTACTGACGCGCTTTGTAACGTGTCCGTAAATCTAAAAACATATCTATAACACCAAATATTGCTAATGCCTGCCCAAAGAAAAATGCATATACACCAAGCAATATCCACTTCAATTTATTACTCATGCGATAACTACTCATTAAATCTGCTAAAGCTGCAAATCCATGAACAGAACACATAGAGCTACCTAGGAGTAATACATTAGTACTAATGGCTGTGACCCATGAAGAGTTCATATTGATATGTGGAGCACCATATATACCAATGATGCCTAAAGCATATAGCCCTGCACTCCAGACGGGCATTCTCCATTCTTCAATGGGTAAAAATCGAGGTATGGAGATACGTAATCGCTTACCTAACCATATAGATATCTGAATAGTTATATAACTATATGATACTGCAGCTATAGCTACAGCTACAAAAAACGCATCCTTCAAACCAGTAGCAAGCTTATCCATATTTTTTACAAATAAATCAGCTTGTTCCTGTGTAATATTAGAATTCGTCTGCAATGCTTGATCAGCAATCATACGAGCTTGCTCTGTCATCTGTGTATCTATCCTTGATAGGTCAATACCAGATATATACGCTTGTGCAATAAAAGTTACTAATACGGCAACAAACATAGCAATACTAGGGAGTAATAGCCGTTTAATCGTTCCTAAAGAAAGACGATTACCTTCTCCTACTCCTACACCTACCGCAGCAAATAAACCAACAGGTATACCATTCCATGGTCCAAACAAGACTACCGCTAAGAAAGTAGTGACAACAGCTGCCGATATACTATATTTACGGCCCCATTTTGTTCCAATTATGCCAATGGCTGCAGGTGTAACAAAAAATGATAAAAAAGCGAAAGCTGGTATATAAACACTGACAGCACTAAGGATAACACCTATAGCACTAACAAATCCAGTCTCTACCATCGCTCTTGTATTTGTTTGTTTCATAAATCTCCATTCTAAATCAAAGAAGATAGATTAATTGGTATCTTTTAATTATAACAGTTTAAAAAGGTAACTTCAAATACCCTATGTAGTAGATAAATGCGATAGCACCGCTATTTATGGTAGATTTAAAAGGTTCCTTTTAACATGTTAAAAGTACCACACCTTGAGGTGCGGTACTTTCATATATTGTATTTGATTATACGTCTTGAATAATCGGCAAGATCATAGGACGACGGCGAGTTTTATCATAGAAGAATTTACCCAACGCGTCGCGTACGTTTTGCTTAATAGTAGTCCAATCTTTAATACGTTGCATTTCGCATTCTTCAAGGACTTGGTCTACACGATGTTCTGCAGCAATCATAAGTTCTTCTGCATCACGTACGTATACGAAGCCACGAGATACGAGGTCTGGACCAGCTACGATTGTACCAGAAGCTTTGTCCATCGCCATGACAACGATAACCATACCTTCTTGAGCCAATTGTTGACGGTCGCGGATAACGATGTTACCTACGTCACCAACGCCAAGGCCATCTACGAAGATAGCGCCAGCTTGTACACGACCGGCTTTGCGACCACCATCTTTATCGAATTCAAAGATTTGACCATTATCGCCGATAAGGACTTTCTTAGGATCTACGCCCATAGCAACACCGAGTTCACCATGACGGCGCAACATGCGGTACTCACCATGAACTGGGATGAAGTATTCTGGACGAACAAGGTTAAGCATTGTTTTAAGCTCTTCTTGGCTCGCATGACCAGATACGTGGATACCACGATCTTTACCGTATACTACGTGACAACCTAGACGAAGCAAGTTATCGATAGTTCTACCTACAGCACCTTCGTTACCAGGAATTGGTGTAGCAGAGATGATAACAGTATCATTCGGTGCCAATTCTACAGTGCGGTGATTGCTAGTAGCCATACGGGACAAGCCTGCCATCGGTTCACCTTGAGAACCAGTTGTTAAGATCATGATTTGGTCATCTGTGTAGTTGTGCATTACATCTACGTCGATGATTGTATTTGGTGGAATGTTCAAGTAACCGCGTTCTTGAGCGATTTCTGTAACATTTACCATGCTGCGGCCCATAACGACAACCTTACGGTTATACATAACTGCCGCATCAATAGCTTGTTGAATACGAGATACGTTAGATGCGAATGTAGCCAATACAACGCGGCCTTTCGCTTCGCCTACAGCTTGTTTAATAGCAGGACCTACGGAGCTTTCAGAGCCTGTAGTACCTGGTTTTTCAACGTTTGTAGAGTCGGACATCAACGCTAATACGCCTTTATTGCCGAGCTCAGCAAATTTGTGCATATCCATCAAACGGCCATCAACTGGCGTTTGGTCAATTTTAAAGTCACCTGTATGAAGCACAGTACCGATTGGTGTATCGAAGTACACAGCACAGGAGTCAGGGATGGAGTGGTTTGTTTGGATAAAACCAACCTTCACTTGACCAATTTGAACTTCATCGCCTGCAGCAATAGTACGAAGACATTTTGGAGATACCTTATGTTCTTTAAACTTGCCTTCAATCAAACCACAAACGAGGTTTGTTGCATATACTGGGCAGTTAATTTCTTTCATAAGGTATGCCAAGGAACCAATATGGTCCTCGTGACCATGGGTAATTACGACAGCTTTCACGCGATCCTTATTCTCAATGATATAGCTCATATCAGGAATAACGATATCTACGCCAAGCATATCTTCGCTAGGGAACGCAAGGCCAGAGTCGAGAACGATAATTTCGTCCTCATATTGGAAGATGGTCATGTTTTTACCGATTTCACCAAGACCGCCAAGAGGGATGATTTGGAATTTACCCTTATTAGCGCCATTTGGTGTACGACCTACTAATTCCACAGGAGCCTCTTGATTGTTGCGGTTTGTGGAGCGATTATTTGGACGGTTGTTATTACGGTTTTGACTATTGCGACCATTGTTAGAGCGCGTATTACGCGTATTTTCACTACGTTCACCACGTGGTGCACGAGTTTGACGAGGTTTACGTTCTGTACGTTCTTGACCTTCACCTTGCTCAGCATTGCGACGTGTATTTGTACGGCGTGTCGTATTAGTACGACCACCATTTGCATTTGTACGAGTATTTGTACGGCGTTGGCGTGTTGTGCCTTCACCTTCACCAGCTGCATGTTGACGAGTACGACCCTCGCCAGCAGGGCGGCGTGTATTAGTACGGCGGCGAGTCTGTTTATGTTCGCCTTCAGCCGCAGCTGTACGAGTAGCAGGTTTTGCTACTGTTGGTTCTGCTTTCACTTGTGCAGTAACCTGATTATCTGTTGTATTCACAGTTCCTCCTAAAATTTTGTTCATTATTTTATTTAACATAGTTTCTTTTCTCACCTATCACTTGAATTGATCTATGCTATGGAGGCCACACAAAGAAAAAGGCGCTAAAATACTAGCGTCTCGTCAAATAGGCGCAAAAATGCGCTATCAATTTTTGCCGTTCCTAGTGTTGTTGTGACCATTTGCCATAGCAAATGAGTATATTGCCATCATTAGACATGTCAGCCGCGACGGGTACGTTCTCTTCGTTCCTATCCAATGGGTCTTGCAATATAATCCGATCGATTTTGATGAAAGCCTCGCTTTCATACGTTATGTCTATTGTAACATAAAAATAGCGTTAACAAAAGAGGGTAGCCCCCATGTTAACGCTATTTAGATATATCATATTCTATTTGTCATCATCTGGCATAGTTTTGTAAAATCCTTCGATACGCCACGCGCCATTCTCTTCAATGACAGAAATATAGCGCTTCATCGGCGTTGATTCTACAACACCGGCGCCAACCTTTGTGGTTTGTAGGCTTGCATCAAAGACAATGCGCTTCAAATCCCCTGTGCGACTCACCCTTGTAACACCCAGGGATACTACATCCACCTTTGGCGCTTGTTTCATGGACTCTAGCCATTTTTGTTTTTCTGTCGGGTTTGTACTAGCTTGGCTAATGATATAGGTGAAAGCCTTATCATAATCCTTGTTATTCAGGGCATCAAAATAATTTTGCACAGAAGCTCGCGCTGCTTCCGCACTGCCTTCACCAACGATAGAGTTTGTAAGCCATCCGTCAGGGAATACTTCATTAGCTGGGCCCATCGCACGTAAAGATGCGCCAAACACACAGATTACTATAACAAGTAATCCCACTAGAACACGTGTAGTTAAAGCATTACTCGTAGGAGATACTTTCATAATAGATGCCAAGCGCTTATCTATGATGATATGTTGCAATGCGCTGCCATATTGATTATCCTGTGGCTGTCCTTTTACACATAACAAACCTAATAAGATCAGTGGCCCTACAAAGGGAATAAGAAACAGCAACAATGTAGCACTACTTTTACCCGTATCATGGAGACGTCGTACAGATAGCGCAATCAAAGGCATCAAGGAAACTAAACTAAGTATGGCAACGATAAGACCTGCCAATCCGATTAGATACGGTCCCGTATGCAATATGGCTGTCAAACCATAAAATACCACTAACAAGCCAATAATAGCAATATGCCATAACAACAGAAATTGGAAAAACTCCCTACGAGAGGCGCGACCATCAGTATCCATGAACTTTTTCCCCATCACATAGAGGAATGTATCCTTATAACTCATTTGGTAATGGGCGAAAGGATAGATTACATCGCCTTCTGGTGCGATACGCTCCACCTCTGTGGCCACCGTATACTGTCCACAAGTAGGACAAAACATAGCCGCTTCATCACAATAATGACGGCAAGCATCACAATAACGTTTCATAAACTTCTCTCCAAAACTCTCTAAACATGCTCTTAAAAGCTCTCTCCAAAATGTTCTCTTAAAAGCTCAAGCTCTTGAATACGTAAGAACTTATCAAACTATATTATCTTAAATACGTATCTACAGCCTCTGCAAACCCTTGTCTATAGAGATTAGCCCCACCGTTTGCAGGGTGGCGTAAGCCAATAGCAGACAGGCCAAATTTGCCCATTGTATCAGCAGACTTTTGCCCTACGGCCAGCATAAGAGGTTCTACACCGCCTAGCTCTAGATGTAAATCTAACAAGCGTTTTGTGTACTCCCACCCCAATTGTTGTTCTCTATCCGTAGGCGTGCGATTCGTCAACGGATTTCCATCCTTATGTGGGTGAAACGGGAATATATTCCACAGCAACGTGTCATATGGGTCGATACCTTTTTCTACGATAGCACTCCACACCACCGTATCAGTAGGTTCATTAAAGCCATCCTTCTGCTGTGTTCCTTTTAATAAAGAGCTAGTAGGAGAACTAGTGCGTTCCAATCGAATAGTCGTGACATCCTTCGCACGAATGGTTTTATGCTTATCTAATAGCATTCTCTCACAAGTAATAGCAATACCTGTAAATCGTCCCCCTTGATACCCTACAGCCTCAGCCACTACAAAGACCTTAGCGCGACCTAAACGAGGCAATAAATAGGCTACCAAATTATCTCGACGCACTTGAGCCGCATCAAAACCATCTGTAACGATCTCTAAATCGGGATTTATCTCGCCCCAAGGATTATGAACGAGACTACCTTGATACTGGGCAAGCCAATCCACAAAACCGCGCACCTTTTCTACACGCTTTGTATCAAAGGACGCTATATATTCATCAAAAGACATGCTCTTCTCTAAATCAAATAAAGACATACAGCCTCCAGTTTAAATTTCATATGTTATTACCGATATATATCTACTATACATGATAATTACACGAATTGCAGAAGAAATATAAGGGTTATAGGACAAAAAGTGTTGCTATTTCAGTCCCAAAGATTGGTAAATAGT
>NZ_CALJSP010000004.1:0-10285 GCF_937975875.1 Veillonella dispar
CTCCCAGAACTGGTAATGCCTGTTGATGGACTTGTAAAAGGAATGCGTAATACTCAGCTTTACATTCAAGACGAAACTAAAGTATGTAAGGTTATCGACCCATGGGGCGGTTCCTACTATGTAGAAGCATTGACTGATGAATTGATTCGCCGTGCTTGGGGTCATATCCAAGAAATCGAATCCCTTGGTGGTATGGCGAAAGCGATTGATACTGGTCTTCCTAAGATGCGTATCGAAGAAGCGGCAGCTCGTCGCCAAGCTCGTATCGATTCTGGCCGTGAAGCGATTATTGGTATCAATAAATATCGTCTAGATAAAGAAGATCCATTGGATATCCTCGACGTAGATAATACGGCTGTACGAGAAGCGCAAATTCGTCGCCTCGAACAATTGCGTGCTAACCGTGACGAAGATAAGGTTCAATCCTGTCTCGAAGCGATTACCAATGCTACAGAATCTGGGGAAGGCAACTTGCTTGCTCTTGCCCTTGAAGCTGCTCGTGCTCGTGCATCCTTGGGTGAAATTTCCTTTGCTGTTGAAAAGGTTTGCGGTCGTCATAAAGCGGTTATTCGCTCTATTTCCGGTGTATACTCCAGCGAATATGAAGATGACGATGTCATTAAAGAAGTACGTCAAATGGCAGATGACTTCGAAGAACTCGAAGGTCGTCGCCCTCGTATCATGATTGCGAAGATGGGCCAAGACGGTCATGACCGCGGTGCCAAAGTTATCGCTACATCCTTCGCGGATATGGGCTTTGACGTGGATATCGGACCTTTGTTCCAAACTCCAGAAGAAACAGCGCAAGATGCGGTGGATAATGACGTTCACATCGTCGGGTTCAGTTCTCTTGCAGCAGGTCACAAAACATTGTTACCTCAACTTGTGGAAGAGCTCAAAAAACGCGGTCGTGGAGATATTTTGGTTGCCATTGGTGGCGTAATCCCTGCTCAGGACTATGAGTTCCTACGCGAACATGGCGCAGTGGCTATCTTTGGCCCTGGTACAGTCTTGCCTGTAGCGGCTAAGAAATTGCTAGAAACATTGACTAGTCACGTTCAAGACGAGTCTAATGACTGATAACAAACGGCCTACCCCGGACGCATTGCATACGACTCAGAATGCTACCTTCACCACTGGTGAAGGAAGGGCCCCTGAATTAGGTGTAAAAAATGCAAATGCCGAGGGTAGTACCTATCGTCCCGATTGGGTGCCGGAAGATGCGAAAAAGGATGATACCTTCGCGTGTCATGTAATGAAAGGCGTCAAGGAAATGCATGACGGCCTCTTGTCTAGCTCCGCTCATCTGGCTCCGTCGGTACGTCCCGTACAGCGGCGAAAGAAGTTAACTGTCGCTGATTATGTACGCGGTATCGAGCAGGGGGACCGCGTTATACTTTCACGGGCTATTACGTTAGTAGAAAGTAATAATAAGGAACACTTTAAATTAGCTCAACAAGTATTGCAAGCTATATTGCCTCGTACGGGCAAGGCGTTGCGCATCGGTATTACTGGTGTGCCTGGGGCCGGTAAAAGTACATTTATTGAAGCCTTTGGCAATATGCTCATTGAAGCAGGTTACAAGGTAGCCGTACTTGCTGTAGACCCTACGAGCCAAGTCACAAAGGGCAGTATTTTGGGCGATAAAACGCGGATGGAAACATTGACGAAACATCCTGACGCGTACATTCGTCCGTCGCCAGCAGGTGGAACACTAGGTGGTGTAGCTCGTAAAAGTAGAGAGACCATGCTACTTTGCGAGGCTGCTGGGTACGATATTATTCTCGTCGAAACCGTTGGGGTTGGGCAAAGTGAAGTTACCGTGCGCTCTATGGTAGACTTCTTTATGCTCATCGTATTAACTGGTGCAGGCGATGAATTACAAGGCATCAAGAAAGGCGTTATGGAGCTGGCCGATGCTATTGTGGTTAACAAGGCTGATGGGGATAACCTCAAGCGCGCTCTCATCGCTCGTAGCGATTACGATCGGATGTTGCATTACATTCGTCCTGCTACGGAAAAATGGAAAACCCAAGCCTACACTTGCTCAGCCGTTACAAAGGATGGCCTCGATGAATTGTGGGATGTAATCCAAGAATTTACTGAACAAGGTAAAGAAAATGGGGTCTTCTTAAAACGCCGTCAAGAACAATCCCTCCGTTGGGTACGCGATATGATTGACGAACACTTGCACAACCTATTCTTTAATAATGTCGTCATTCAAGGTCGCATGGGCGAAGTGGAAGCTGCTGTCTTAGACGGTGAAATGAGCGAATCTCAAGCCGTTGAAGAATTAATTGGCGTTTTCGATAAGTCCATTAAATAAGTAGATAGCTACATACCTATTTGATAAGCTGGCATAACTTATCTATTAAGACACTCCGATTAGCTATCATACTGATTTAGACATATAAGATGTATCCAGAAAAGGCATAGTATAAACATTACTATTGGGTTTACCCCAATGGAGATGTATACTATGCCTTTTTATGTGCTTGTGAAAGCATATTCATGAAACAAATTTCATAAAAAATACGGTTGATACTTTCGTAAATAACATATATGATATATAATTTAATCATAAACTGTTACTTGTGTGTGTGATTAAAAAGAGAGGTTCATTATGAAACCACTAGTAAAGAAAATGTTAACAGCCGTATTGTGTGCATCTACTCTAACAGCTCCATTATTTTTGAGTGGTTGTAGTTTTTCTAAGATTGCCAATGGGGTGCAGCAAGGCGCTCAAAAGGCATCGCAAAAAGACATTCAAGTGTTTAATCAGTATATAGAAGCAGTTGGTAATTTCAACAGTGGCACTGTAAGCTTCGGATATGCTATTAATCCTTCCATTCAAAAACTAAGAGAGGGTCAACATTTATCAAGCTTTATGGCACCAAAGTTTGATAGCTTACAACAAAAATTACAAGCCGCTAAAGATGCGGGTATACCATATGATGATATGAAGGAACCTCTTGATAACGTATTAGCCGTATTAAAGGACATTGTACCAGTAGCAAATGAATTGGATACGTACTACCAAACTAATTCATATCAAGCAGATAATTATGCTAAGGAACAACAATTAGGACCTAAATACGTTCAACTATATGATCAATTCTATGCAGCATATAATCAGTTAGATGCTGTAATTCACAAACATAATACGGAAAATCAACAAGAACAGTTGAAAGAACTTAAGGATTCTGGTAAGAAAAATGCAGCTGCTGCCCAAGAAGTTCATTTACGTTTAACTGCATTATTGGATAGCTTTGAAGAAGGCAGGCAAATCGATGTAAATGCGGCGAACCAAGAGTTGCAAGGTATCATGGATGTATCCAGCAGCATTACTAGTCCGGACTATAACTCTGCTAAAAATCATTTAAATACAACTATTGGTAGAATTCGTACATTCTTAGGTGACCAAACAGCTGATCATTACAATGATATGATTGAATCCTACAATAGCTTTATTGGCAGTGTAAATCGCTTGGATATGAATAAACTTGATAAATAATATCTAATCGTATATACCATGTTATGTAATGTTAGGAGAGGAACATTTAAATGAGCAAGAAAATGTTATTACCCGTTGGTGTAGTTGTTCTAATTATAGGTATTGTTATCCTATTATTAAATCCAGATCCAGCTACAACAAATTTGGAAATTGCAAGAAACGCTACTAATGCACGAGACGCAGCTAAAGCGATTTCTTCTAATAATCAAACCTATGCATGGATGTATTCCCTAGGTATGTTCTTTACTGGTTTTGGCGTGTCCTTAACAATCGGTGGCATACTTGTGAAATTCCTTAAAAAAGATTAATAGGATGTAAGAGATTACAAACCTCCTAGGTCAAATTAAATCGGGATTATAGTTAAATTAAGATTACATTAAAGGCTATACTAATAGGTATATCACTATTAGTATAGCCTTTTTTTGTCCCATACATATTTTTAGATGCCTTAAAACGTGATATAATTAACTCTAATGGGGCCTAGAGGGTAACGGCTTTTGGAGGTTAGTATGAGTAGCATAGCGCATTTATTTGTAGCTGGTGGATTTGTAATGTATCCGCTAGTAATTTTTTTGCTCTTTGCGTTGATGATTGGCATTGAGCGTATCGTTTTATATCGCAAGTTTACGAAGGACTTGCGTCGCTTTAATAAGGTATTAGAAAAGAACCAAAGCTGGGTTATGTTGCCGAGCGTGTTGGAACGTGACACATTGGAGCTAGGCTCCTTGTTTGCTCGTGCCATTCGCAGTGCGAAGAACTACAATAGCTTGGAAAATCGTTTGCAAGATATCGTATCCTATGCAGATGAACGCTTGAAACGCGGTTTAAGCTGGCTTAGCATGATCGTAACAATGGCTCCACTATTGGGCCTATTGGGTACCGTGCTTGGCATGATTCGCGCCTTTGCTGTAGTTGGTGGCGATATTGGGGCGCCTACCATCATTACAGGTGGTGTATCTGAAGCGTTGGTAGCAACGGCGACAGGCTTGACCGTAGCCATCATTGCACTAGGCTTTCACAGTTACTGTGCGGCAAAGGTCAACGATTCTATTACTACATTAGAGCATGAGTGTGGTAATATCCTCGATGCGTACAACGAGGAACATGATATATGAGACGACGCACATTAGGGGTTAAAAAAGAACCGACAATCATGATTATCCCTATGATTGATATCGTATTCTTCTTACTAGTATTTTTCATGGTGGGCACGCTGTACATGAATACAGAGCAGCAAATTCCTCTAAATTTGCCATCTGCATCGACATCCACGGCAAAATCTATCGAGCCTATTACGATTACCTTAACTACAACGCATACGTTATATATTGATAATCAAGAGATTTCTTCGGAACGCTTGGCGGAAGAGGTACGGTCTATTGTTAAACAAGCACCGCGACAAGCCTTTGTTATCCGCGCATCTAAGGATGTATACTACAGCGAGGTTATCGCTCTGTTAGATATGCTCAAGGTTAATGGCGCTAAATATATTAGTGTCGCAACGGAACGGAAGTGATTCTATGTTTGAATCGCATTATTTGAAACCGTTCATCGTGTCCTTAGGCATTACGACGATACTCGTATCGGGGATGGGTCTTTCCTTGCGAGGTATGGCGGGCACTGGGGCAGCTCATGATGCGGCTGAAATTAGCTTTGATTTGCCTGATGATAGTGAAAGTAGCGCAGAGGTAGCAGAACCGACTCCACAACCGGAGGAGAAGGTAGCACCTGCAGAGGCTGTGCCAGAACGTACAGAACCAAAGCCTAAATCTCAGTCACAACCTATGGTGGAGTCCGTGACGCCTGATGAAAGTGAACGAACTAAAACATTAGATACAAATGCTAGTACACAAGAGCAGCGACGAGAATGGGCTATACCTAAGGCCATCGAATCTGAAGCGGCTGGCGTAGAGCAAGCGGTTGTAATGCATGATAAACAATCAAAACCGAAAGAGGCACCTATGGGGAAGGATGTTACATCTGACCCTAATGCCAATGGTGATGGTCGTACGGAATCAGCTGACTTATCATTCCTATCAGATCTTGCATGGAGCTTGTTAACACCAGGCCAGCAAGAATTATTACGACAACCTGCTATTAATCCAAGCGCCTATCTTCGTCGTGTCCAAGAACAAGGCGCGAGAACTTCCGTGACAGGTACTGTTACGGTGAAGGTGAACTTTGGAGAAGATGGCCATGTCATCGTTGCTCCGAATACACCGCGCATCGTGGTGGACGGTGTGCCGCCTGATGTAATGGAAGAGGCGTTGCGCATTGTTAAAACCAGTGGCAGCATCGTCAACAACTCTGGACGTATACAAACCTTAACAATCCCTGTCGTTATGGGACAATAAAGAGGCATATCACATACTATGTATGTAAGATATGCCTCTTTTACTTTTGCAGTATTAGTTATTTGTAGCCTGTTATTTATGGTTACCAGATTATTATGGGAATATAATTAATACGGAAAAACTGTATCCTATTAATCCTGGTTTGTAAGCATCGTTTTGGTAGAGTTGAATACCGCAAGGTATACGATAGCACCGCCGATAAATAATGTAACTTGCATAGGTGCACTAAATTGATCGACACGCCATAACGCAAAGGCGTAGAAGAACATTGTTACTAGCATGATGAGGAATGCGATGATAACGCGTACATTGGTGTTAACCGCTAAGGATGTAGTAATGCGAGATTTGTTGAGTATTACATAAATTAAGGATACGATAATATCTGCTGTAAAGATAGAGAACACATAATTGAGATCAAACTCTCCAAATAGAACTACAGCCAAGCCGATAAAGCTGAGTCCAAAGAATAGGCGCAATAGCATGCCTATAGTATTCGATTCATTGCGCTGCGCACGACGCTCTTTGCGATTTAAATTTGCCATGAAAGCCTCCCTATTTTTCATAGTAGATTTAGTCTGTATGTTTATTATATATCACAATGTACAGCTATGATACAGTATTAGTAAATTTATTTATTGTTATATTACTATATAAGGTATAACTCCATAGTTATATGAGGTTTACTAATGTAATAATTTAGAAAATAAATGTGTAGCTATATGAGATGTAACGTATAGTTATCATAGAATATGAGTGCATAAAGAGAGAGAGTATGATTCAAGTTATTCTTACCTATATTGTTAACGTTATTATTGTATTTATCTTCTTCCCGATTTTAGAGTCCGCAGTTCAATACGTATATCCTTTTTCTTGGGCGTGGCTTATGAAACCACTACAATTAGCGGATAAGTTAGAGGTGTATATCGTTATAGCCGTTGCATTGCCTATTATAGTGGCTATAGGATTATTTTTGCCGCCTTTTAGTTGGATTGCTCATGCGATGCAAGGTGAAAGAAAACCAAGTGCAGAAGAATCGGCCTATCTTGAACCAATATTTGAAAAATTATGTGCCTATAGTGAGGTAAAACGTGATTCACTAACTGTGCGTATGCGTAATGATGAGGATATCAATGCCTTTGCTTCGGGAATCAATCATATTACGATACATACAGGTGCCTTACGAGCATTAAGTGAGGATCAATTGGTAGGCGTTTTGGCGCATGAGCTAGGTCATTTGCGTCATCGCGACACCATTTACTTAACTATAACCTATGCCATGGATCGACTCGGGCAATTGATTTTGAATCTTGTAATATTGCTTAACTTCGCATTGAATATACTGGCGATTATACCTATTGTTAATATTGTAGTTCGCATTATTCAATTAGCTATAGTTATTATGATTACAGCGGTGGAATATATATTACAGTTACCAAAGTGGATAACCTATTATTTTGATAGCCGTCGTCGTGAGTATGCTGCTGATGCGTACGCTGTATCAATTGGTTTAGGCCGAGAATTGCGGGATGGCCTCGTTTCATTGGGTTTAGCGACTGACCAAATTGGCATGCTTGAGAATGGTGAATTATATGATTGTGAAAGTACGGGATTTTTTAGCCGTTTATTTATTACTCATCCAAGAATGATTAAACGAATTCAGCGTATCGATGAAGGTATAGAAGTATACGAATTGAAAAAAAGTCTTATGTGGAATCGACTGTTAAGAAACTAGGTATATATTACATAGAGGCAAAATAGCGGGATATACTATGAGGTCTTATATTATATAAAATTAAAATAGAGGTCTTAATATAGAGGCTTTCATCCATAAATACGAACGATTAGTAAATTTAATATAATTATCATTCGGAAAATTTAGGTCCATTCATTGAATGGAGCTTTCACATATGGTACAATTATTGTATAAGAAATCTAGCTTTTATCATGCAAAGGAGACATCATGATACCACGTTATACACGAGAAGAAATGGGCCATATTTGGAGCGAACGCAACGAGTTCGACACAATGTTATTGGTAGAAACATTGGCATCCGAGGCACAAGCTGAGTTGGGCGTTATCCCTAAAGAAGCGGCTAAAGCCATTCGCGAAAAGGGCAATTTCGACGTTGAACGCATTCATGAAATCGAAAAGGAAACAAACCACGATATCATTTCCTTCGTAACAGCAGTAGGCGAATACGTAGGTCCTGAAGCGGCTAAATATATCCACCTTGGCCTTACATCTACTGACGTTAAAGATACAGCGCTTGGTTACATGATGAAACAAGCTTGCGACATCTTGATTGAAGATTTGAAACGCTTGCACGAAGTATTGCGTCGTCGCGCAGCTGAGTTCAAATACACACCTATGATCGGCCGTACACATGGTATTCACGGCGAACCAACTACATTTGGCTTGAAATTAGCATTGTGGATGGCTGAGGTAGAACGCGACATCGAACGCATGGAACATGCTCGTAAAAGCGTTGCTGTTGGTAAATTATCCGGCGCCGTTGGTACATATTCCAACATCGATCCATTCGTAGAACAATACGTATGCGAAAAATTAGGTCTTGAACCGGTTAAAATCGCTACTCAAGTCGTACAACGTGACCGTCATGCTGAATTGTTGTCCACTATTGCTGTTGTAGGCGGCACATTGGATAAAATCGCTTTGGAAATCCGTCACTTGCAACGTACTGAAGTGCGCGAAGCAGAAGAATACTTCAGCCCTAAACAAAAGGGTTCCTCCGCAATGCCTCATAAACGTAATCCTATTACATGTGAAAGAATTTGCGGTATGGCTCGCTTGCTTCGTGGCTACGCTCAATCTGCTTACGAAGACCAAGCTTTGTGGCATGAACGCGATATTTCCCACAGCTCTGTAGAACGCGTAATCTTGCCAGATGCAACAATTGCATTGAATTACATGCTTCACCTTACAATCCGCACTATCGATAAATTGTTGGTATATCCTGAAACAATGCTTAAAAACCTCAACCTTACAGGCGGCCTTGTATTCAGCCAAACAATTTTGACTCACCTTGTAGACAAAGGTGCAGTACGTGACGAAGCATACCGTTGGGTTCAAAAATACGCTATGGAACGCTGGCTTGAAGGCAAAGATTTCGCAACAGGTCTTAAATCTGATGAAAACATCAAGAAATATATGACTGCTGAAGAAATCGATGCATGCTTCGATCCTCATAAATTGTTAAAACATGTTGATACAATCATGGCTCGCTTTGGCCTATAATTGTAGGGTACTTCCCATATAACATATGAAAGACTAGGGTAGGTATAGACCAACAAGCCTATAGCACATACATTAGGCTGTTGGCTATATCTACCTTTTTATTTTGAAAGCAACCTGTTATTTCCGCTATTTTACGGATAATTACGAGCTAGTTTCCTAGTAAGCATCTCTGTATCTTAGGGAAAATTAGCTATTGTATTAGGAGGTTATATGAAACGTATCATACGAAAGTACGGACCGCCTATTTTTCATTGTATTAATGACTTTGGACAAGGTTCGCTAGCGGCGCTCATACCGTTCTTTATCGCTAATTTTGGCCTTAATTACTATCAATCGGCATCCATTATTTTCTGTAACACCGTAGTGGCTTCCGTGGCGCAGCCTATCTTGGGCTATGTGGCGGATCGGTGGCGCGTGCCGTGGTTCATTCCTGTAGGTTTTACCGTAACATTAGTCTCTATCAGCGCCATTGCACTGGCAACGAGCTATGAAATGATATTAGCTCTATCGCTCATTGCAGGGATTGGGGCGGCACTATTCCATCCTGAGGCGGCTCTTCTCGTGAACCGCACGCAATCCAATGAACTTGGTAATGCCATGGGACGATTTGCGGTTGGGGGCAGCGCTGGTTTTGCACTGGGCCCACTCCTTGCTGGTGGTGTGTACGTCTTTGGCGGTCAATTCCTTTGGTTGTTCACGGCAATTGCATTGATTGGCGTGTTGCTGTATGTGTATGCCTTTACTAGCTCTACAGATACCGATGCTATTGGTGAAAGTAAAAGCTCTGCTAAATCTACTAATAGTGGCACTAACGATTGGGTTAGCTTTGGCAAATTATTCTTTGTCATTGCTTCTCGATCTATTTTATTCTCTGTACTATCCATCTTTATACCTATTTTATACATTACTGTTATTAACGGAGAAGCCAGTGCATCGAGTTTAGCTTTAACGATGTACTTTGCAATGGGCGCTGTTCTTACCTATATGGGTGGGGCGTTATCAGATAAATTAGGTTTCCTTAAAACAGTTCGCTTAGGCAATCTTATCTTCTTGCCATCTGTTTTAGTCTTTATCTTTGTGCCTAATATATGGGGCTTTTTCGGCGCCATGATCCCAATGGCCTTTGGTGTATTCTCTCAATACGGGCCAATTACGGTACTG
>NZ_CALJSP010000005.1:0-1465 GCF_937975875.1 Veillonella dispar
CTACTAATCGTACAATCCTCGTAGGAGGTGCTGGTACGGAAGACCTCCAACATTGGAAGTACCTCTCATCTTAGGTTCTTTCATTAGCTATTTCGTAGGCCGTTACCTAGTAGCTCGTGCTAAAATGCGTGCTGGCGAACTCGCTGAGTACGATGTTGAACAATCTAACCGCCGTGGCGTTCTCTTCGCTTCTGGTTTGATTGTTGGTGAAAGCTTGATTGGTGTAATCATAGCTGTTATTATTGTATTGTCCGTTACAACTGGTGGTGGTGAATCTCCACTTGAATTAGTAGGCCCTGATTTTGAAAGCACAGCACAATGGTTAGGATTGCTTGCATTCATCTTCTCTGGTTTATACCTTGTTCGTCGTGTTGTAACTCACAAATTCAATAAAGAAGAAGCTTTAGCAATGAAAGCTGAGCAAGAACAACAATAAGAGGTTAAACAATGAAATTAAAACAGTCTGTACTCATCATGATGGCTGCTGCATTGCCAGTAGTATCTTTCGCAGCAAGCGAAATTCCTGTAACTAAAGACACTGCAACAGTGCAAACAGTTCAAGCTGATACGAATAAAGTAAATCGCAACGATTTAACATACCGTATCTCTAGTACTGCTACACCGGAGCAAAACCGTGCGTTGCGCTCTGTAGCATCTAAGGTTGATCGCAATGCAGTTGAAGTAGTAGCACCTAATGTGGACCGCTATATGGACCGCAAAGAGGTGGCTGTATCTCCAGTGGAATCCACAACAGATCATCTTGATCTAGTGTTCCCAACAGTTAAATCTGTTAGCCCAATTGTAGAAAAAGCAATCAATAATACTATCAAAAAATACGTTGCTAAAGTACAAAACGACGTAGAAAAATTGAATGCCAAAGAAGCTGATAAAACAAATGTAGTTATGTACTACGATGTTAAAACAGACAAAAATGGTATTTTCAGTGTATTGATTCATACGTACACAATGCGTGATCGTGATGCTAATGGCGTCAACTATGTAAAAGGCTTCACATTCAACACTACAACAGGTCGTCAATTATCCTTGTATGACCTTGGTGGTCTTAATAAAAAGGAATTAGTGAATGCTATTGAGAATAATCAAGATGTGAAAAATCAATTAGGCGGCGAAGTAAATATCGATAAAATGCCTACTGAATTCTACACAACTGATGATTATTCCGTTGTAATGGTTTTACAACAAGACGTGGATACAATCCACAGTGCGGGTACCGTATATGTACCAGTTGGTAACTTACGTGACCGCCAAAATGATGTAACAAAAAAATAATCGAACTGTGTGAATTCGATTATGTGTGTATAGTAACAGCTGTTTAATTGTGAGAAGAACCGCTCCTTCGGGGGCGGTTCTTCTTTTGTATTATAGCAATTAAAATATAAAGGGAGATTAGGGCTATAGGACAAAAAGTGTTGCTGTTAATGCCGATGGAACTAGCTAAATACTA
>NZ_CALJSP010000006.1:0-10720 GCF_937975875.1 Veillonella dispar
GGTTGTTTATGTACATTCAATGCATTTTCCCAGAGCCGTGTCTCTGTGGAAAATAATTCTTTTATGCTTCATCAATTCCCTCATATAAACTAAAAAGGACTGCATCATACTGTGTTGTGCGACCTGTGTATGATGTAGTCCTTAATAGTGTGTAGTTTTTCTAGGAGGCTTGTTGAAAGTGTTCTCTTCATCCATGCCCACATACAGTATCTCATATATTGAGTGTCAAATAATAGCAACCTTTTTGTAAATTTCCTCAAAATTTTTAATTGCTCTTTTATGTAAGTTATGAACATTCTGCCTTGAACAATCTATTAGTTCTGCAACCTTTTCCCATGTACATCCATTAATGTACCTATCTACTAAAACAATCCTTTGCTTAGTACTACAAATTTGATTGATCATAAATCTGGCTCGCTCTCTCTCCTGTAAGTAAGCACTCCATTCTTTCATAATCTCTTCTGTAACCGCATCAAGATTTGCAACTTTATCCGCAATAGTAATTGGTTGCCCTCCACTTACTTTATCCTTACTATAATCAATGGCTTGTAGACTCATGATATCTTGTCTTATTTTAAATATTTCTCTCTCCTTACACCTTATATTCAAATCAGTATCACGTATCTGATTTAAATATTCTCTTCCAGTCATCGGATATTATCTCCCTGTTCCTTTAATTTATCGGTCCATTCTTTCCATGTATATATTGGTATCCCTTTTGCTATTGCAAATGACCATTCACCAATGCATCCTTTAGATGTTTCCCATTCCCCACATAATACTAAGGCATCACATTTATTTAGCATGTCCAAACATATTTTCAAGCCTTTTGAATACTGTGTATCAAAGTACAACATGCTGAAATTGTGAAGAGGTGATAGATATGTGTTGTTCTTATCTAGCATTACTAAGTTTTCCATAATTGTATCAATGGAATACTTATTAGCTTTATCTCCACCAAATGGATGCGCTACATAAATTAATTGGTTTTTAATCATTCTCTTTCCCTTCTTTTACTAGATCATTGATGTGAAATGTCTCACCCTCAACCGCATCATTTTCCAATTCTTCTTCCCATAATTTCCCCTGCGCTCTTGCACCTCTTACAAATAATTCTATTTCTTCTACTAATGGAATAAGCTTTTCTGGTGCTTCATCTATTACACTTAGCCATGATGTGCTAATTGTACATTCATCTCCATACTTATTTGTGATTATAAGCACATACTTTGCTTCCGTAATAACCTTTGGCATTTCCTTATGCCATTTAAAACTAATAGATTTAATTTTTAGCCACTCTTCTTCAAATAGTTTGAACACTTTAAATGTTTCAATCACCAATGCTCTTGCTTTTACATATGCTTCTAATATCTCTGGTCTGAAATCGTCCTCCGTGCTTAATTGATATGTTTCAGTAATACCAGCATTATTTGCTTTCTCATACTTTACTTTCTTTTTATCCCCAAACCCAATGCTTAGTATCCTCATTTTTGTTTTCCTTTCCTACAGCTTGCTCTTCGAAGTTCAAATCTTTGTTTTTCTTCACATTCCCAATCACCGCATATTACCTTACGTGTATCATTTGTATGGAATTTCTTTCCACACTGTACACAGTATCTTGTGTATTTAAATGCTTTCTCTAATCGTTCAAGGCGCTCTAGCTCTATTTGTTCCTTTGTCTTTCTAGGCTTTACTGGTTTGCCTGCTCTACAATCTGGGCACCATGTGCTATGACTATCTGGTGTAAATAACCTATCACATCTATGACACTTTCTTTGCATCTCTTATCCTCCTAGTTTTTTTCTTCTTTTTCACGTTCTTTTCTTGAGTGTTCTCTATACCATTTTCTAACTAAACCCCATTCTTCTTCTTCACATGGCTGTACGCACTCTTTGATAACATATTTCTTTATCTTGCTTGTATTCACTTCTATAACTTGGTTCGTTTCACCCCACCTATTACAAATAGTTAGCCAGTTTATTTTCTCTATGTGATCATTAACAATTGGCTTTAATGATTTAAAAGGTTTCTTGTACATAGCTAATTCATGTTTTCCATATATCTGTGTCCAACCACTTACTTTATTATCATCAGCCATTGTTATATTTAGCCTTACCCATAAATCTAACTTCATTTATTAGTCCCTCACAGTACAGCTATAACCTTTCAGCTTTCTCATTCTGTGTCTAATGGTTCTTACATTATCTCTAATGTATTTACACGCATCATTCTGTATGTTCTTTTGCTCGTTATATTTATCTAGCTGCGCTCTCCATTGAATATAACTTTCGCATTTACTGTGACACCCTACTTCTCTAAATTGGCACTCCCTGCATGGTGGTTTCATAATAACTCCTTACCTGTTTGTAAAATGCTTTGCTTTCTTTACATAGGTTTCTTCTTATTCTTGCTTTTAGTAGCTCCTCTGAGGGAGTAACCACATAACCCCAGTATGGTATAAATACTTGTTTTGCTTCTTTTGTTCTACACTTTGCGATATGATCAAGTGCTTTACATACATTTCTGTATCTGTCATTCATGCTCATATCCCTCTAATCTATTGCCTATTACTTTAACTTTCCCATTATTCAATACAAATGCTAAGTCAAAATCTAATACCGCATCACGTTTTGTGGTGTCCTGCTGGTTAATTGCCTTGCATCTCCATTGGTATTTATCAACACTGTAATATACTTCCCCTACCATTGGTGTGTCTTGTATTGATTTGCAATCAAACTCTATATGGTCCTTTTCGTATATCCTTTGCCCTAGCGTGTCTTTTGCTTCGCTTCCTCTACATAGTGTTCCGTCTTCGATTGGTACCCATGCATATGTATCATTTTCTACTGCTAATAGTCTTATTTGTGAGTAGCTTTGTTTTATTTCATCACTGCTTACCCATTCTGACCTGTTCACATTCTTTCGTAGGCCTTTATATACTAATGGCTTCATGCTACCTCCTCACACACTGCATTGATGCCCAGCTTCTTTAGTAACTCGTGTATCATTAATCTACCTTTTTGTGTCCAACGTGTAGATGCGCTGCACTCCAATCTTCCGTCTGAAGTCATGTATGTGTGTGTTTTAGTCTTTGTATATCCTTTCCGCATAAAGTCACTATACAAAATCCATTGACCATTTACGCTGCGTTGGATATGCGCATCATGTAGTATCTTGTTTAAAGCTTTAGCACTTAATCCATAGTCTGCAGCAATCTGTGTTACTGTCATTGCATTTGTTGTACTTAAAATTTTGTCCACGTAATCAACCTTTGGCTCATATTCCGCTATTTGTTGTTTCTGTTGCTAAATTATAGCCTTTGATTGGTTATGTGCTTCTACCTCATCTGCGTATAATCTCAATGCTTCTGGTAATGTCTTTGGAATATGTGGATCATAGCTTCCTGTTTTTCTAATTTGTGGAAGTACTTCGCTAGTTACCCAGCGTTTGAATTTCTTCGCACTTGGCATCTTTGATTTCAATATCAAGGAATATAGTCCAGACTCATTGATTAAATATGTTTCCCTCTTTTGGCCTGTGTCGGCAATTTGCCAACGCAGCTTATCTTCTTCATCAATATGTTTTCTGATTGCATCTGCAGTATCTTTATATCCAAGTGCAGTTGCTACGCTCTTGGCCACAAAGTACACTTCATTTTCAATAATGATAGTTCTTAGTTCCCCAAACTCATTACTGTTAAATAGTGTTGTTACATGGTTCATAACTTCGCCCCCTAGTTTTAGGTAAGGGCGGATATACCGCCCACCTATTTTATTTGCTTACCGCATCAAGTCTTGCTGTTAATTCTGCAATTTGTGCTTTCATAGCTTCAATTTCTCCGTCACGTTTCGCTTGTGGTTCATATTCACTATGTTTACCAAATTTGAAAGATGCGCTTACGTTGTACATGTTTTCACTGCCAAATGTACCTGCAATTCCAAGTAATACTTTTTCATTTGGTCTGTAGTATGCACCTAATGCCACTGCATTGGCATTTTTATAGTGACCATATGCTACAGATGTGCTAAATTTATCATCTTTGTTAAATTCCATTGGATGTAGTCCAGATAATGCAGCTGCACTTGCACCCACTTTATTAATTCGTCCGTCTAATTGCTTAATGTCTGATTTTAAATTTGCTAATGTGTTGCTTGCTTGATGTTCTAGCTTATCAATGCGTTCTTCATGATTTTTCAATACACGATCATTAGCCTTGATAGCATTTTTATTATTTGCAATGTCCGCATCATGTTGTGTAATACGTTGTGTGTTATTTTTGATTGCATCCTTATGATTTGCTAGTGTGTTATGTACTGCAGTATTGAATTGTTGTTGTGCATCTAGTGCTTTATCAATATCTTCACCCATTGTATTAATGGCATCATATGCAGCATGTAACTGTGAACCGTTTACTGCATCAGTGGAAGATGCATCCACTCTGCCTGCTGCAACATTCTGTACTTGGCGAACATAGTTTTTTACTCCGCCAAAGCCTGCACGTTGTTTACTGCCTACGCTTACTACTGATGTTGCATCTGTACCAGCAAATACATATGTTGTATTATTTACCATTGCTTGCAGTTGATTAACTGCATTGTCTGTTACACTATTTGTTCCTAGTGCAACGCTATTTGGCTTATCAGCCACAATATTATTGCCAATGCCTACCGCATCAATTGCAGTAACCTTTGTATGTGTTCCAATGGCCATTGCGCCCTGTCCTGCTGTTTCAGAGTTGGCGCCAATGATCGTTTGTTCCATATCACCAGCCATTTTGTTATTGTAGCCAATCACAGTTGATTGATTACCTTTAATGTCTTTGTTATTAGCACCTACAACCACAGTATTTTCACCAGTGATATTGTTTGTGCGACCGATTGCAACGCTAGATACACCACTTACATATGCGCCATTGCCAATTGCAATAGTGTCATATGCTGATGTTCTTGCTTGGCTACCAATTGCATATGTGTATTCAGTCAATGCTTCTGCATGACTACCAAATGCAAATGTATTTCTTCCTTCTGCTTTTGAATTATTGCCCCCAACAAATGAATTTGTGCCATTTACTGTGTTGTTTTCACCAAATGCGATTGCATTGTTAGAATTTACAGTGTTTTTATATCCAAATACTGCAGCACTATTTGCTGTTGCCACATTATCTGTACCACCTACTAAATTATTTGTTCCATTTGCATATGCACCATTAACTACTGCGCTTAATACCATTACTGCTAACATTACTTTTTTCATTATTTTCTACCTCTTTTCGTTTTAATTCCTAATTTTTTACAAATATTTCTAATTAGGCTTTGACTTACTTCTAATTCTTCTGCTATTTGCCTTTGGCTTAGTCCTCTATTAATCAATGGTTGTAACGTATCTGCATTTATTGGTTCCTTTAATCCCAATACTTTTAATGCATTTCGCTTATCCATTGCACCGTATACTACCGCACCTAGTGCCAACCAATTTATGCAATTCATCGGTACACCTGCCATGCTTGTGCTTTGCATGTTGTTCCCTCCTATTTTGCATAAACCTTTGTAGGACTATATGCAGGGCAATCTTCACATTCTTCTTTTTTCAGCCAATGTAAAGTGCCTGCTGTTTTACCTTTGAATACTTTAATTGATGTTTTCCCTTTAGGGCATGATGTTTTCACCCATAGCGCACCGCTTTTTGCTGGCCCAAATGAGTGGCTACATATCTTTCTTGGCCTACCTCTTCGCATTTATTCCCTCCTAGAATGGAATTGTTTCATCATCATCTACAAATCCATTTTCAAAATTACTTGCTCCGCTTTCATTTTGTTTAAGGCCATATGTAAGATTTTTGACTACAATCTCTGTGATGTATCTTTTACTTCCGTCTTTTTCGTAGGATCTAGTTCTTAATTCGCCATTTACTGCTACAAAATCACCTTTACGTAACCCACTGTAAAGTTCCGCATCAACCCAACATACTATGTTGTGGTACTGTGTTGTTTGTTGCTCGTTTACATATTTATTGGTTGCCATTCTAAATGTGAGTACTGGCTTTCCTGTTTTTGTATATCTTAGCTCTGCATCCGCTACTACATTGCCGCTTAAAAATACCTCATTTACGTTTATCATTTACTTCATCCTCCCATTTCTCACATTCTTTACTAATTACGCATAATGCCATTATTGATACTCCTAGCATTGCCCCTATCACAATGCCTAGCCCTAGTAGTCCCATGTTTTACCTCCTCAATTCTTATCAATCTGTAAAATCTATAAGGATAACCTTCATCAGATACAGCTTCAACTACACTGTCTGTTTCCACGTAATAGCCTTTTGGCGGTTGGATGTAATCTCTCCATTCGCTTGGCTTCAATATTTCTGTTTTTACTTTTGGTTTTTCTAAATTCTTGCTACTGTTCCACCTGCGCTTAAATGCATCTTCTTTATCTGAATAACATGCACTTCTTTTTTCTTTTACAAAGTAGCTTGCTAATCTCACTGCATCTTCTGCCCTTCCTTGATACAACATCAACTTATGCATGCCATGTGTCCAAAGTTCATTCAACTCATCTGAATATAGTTCTGCATTGTTAATGATCATGTGGAAATGTATTCTTGTTTTCCCCTCCGCTATGTAAATGTATTTCAATTCTTTATCCAGTTTTTTATATCTACGTTTAAGCCGTCTTATAAAATTCTGAATATCTTTCTTTGCATCTTCCCATGTAGCTGGCTGTTCTTTATATGTGAGTGTGATGTAACAATCATTTGTAGTGAAGTTATTATCAATCAACATACGCAGCATTGCTTCTGCTTGTTTTTCATTTTGCTTTTTCTGTGCTTCTGGTGTAATGCTTTTCTTTTTTACACGCTTACCATTCTTTCTATAGGTTCTTGATGTGTGGTAATCAAGTACCTCTATCATATTTTTAGATATGACCTTCTTACGCTTCCTCATCGTAATTACTCCCCATGGTTGATTTGTTAATATGTTATATCTAGTTAATAAGAAAAGCCTTGAAATAAGCTTTTCTCTAGTCTTTCATGCCCATGTGTGATATAATTACGTTAGGTTTGGTGCGTAATTACGTGCTTGATTAGGCTACTTTAATTAGTGGCCTTTTCTTTTTGCCTAGGATAATTGCAATGCATGTCACCTTGTTCAATCTCTAAATATTGACATGCATCGCAATGTTCCATACATATAATTCCTTTAGCCTGTCTACAGTGTATGTAGGCATGGCTTTTTTTATTGCACGCATCACATATGCTACATCTGCTGCGGTTTTTACTCATTGCTTGTCACCGCATTAATCAGTATTTCTCTTGCCCTTAATGCAAGATATACTTTGTTTTCTTTAATTGGGCCTTTACCTGTTATGCGTAATACATATTCCCCTGTCTTTCGCTTAACAAAAATAGCGCATCCATTAGCAAGAATAGTAAAGTCTAAACTTGCACTTTTATTGCTTACGCTAATTGATGTAATTCGTTCCCTTAACACCTGCATTTCTTCATCATCAAACATTAAATATGTTTTTAGTAGATCTAGTGCTTTTTCTTTTTTGTCTTTCATGTTTTATCACCTCCTTAACCCTGCCTAACATCCAAATTGTGATGCCAGTTGTTATTGTTAAAACTATATTTATTAGTATTTGCCAGCCTTCTGCTTGCTCAATTCCTCCATATAGTCCTAACCCTAATATTCCCAAGCACCATTGCACGGTTGTAATTAGATTTATAATGTTCATCTTCTATGCCCCTTTTAGCCACTTCATGTGCTGCCCTTTCATCCATGCTTCAAATTTATCTACATGGACCAGCGTTTGTTGTGGTCCTAGTTGCATACAGATTTCATTAAATCTACCTTCATTGCGGATCATATCTATTCTTCTATAGATATACATTTTGCTCCGTCCCCATATCTTAGCTAGTGTGCTAATAGGCACATACTTTGGTTGAACACTTTCCATTCCTACTACTCCTTCTAATCACGTCTTATATTTAAATAATCCACGTTAACTTTTATTCCTAGTTCTCCTAACTCTTTAATTCCTTTCTCTACTTCATCCTTCGCTTTAGATACTCGTTCATATGCTTTAATAAATTTTTCGTCTTTCATTTTGTCTATATTTACTTCAATTGCAATTACCAACATTAATATTTCCTCCTATTTCATCTTTCTTTTATAATTGCTATAATCACCTTGAAAGGAGGTGAAACTATGTCAATACACAATGATTCATTATCTCTTTTGGAGCAAATATATAATGCTCAAAATGCTTATGGCTCATTCGCTATAGTAAGAAATACATTTGATAATCTACCTTTTAAAGACCGGCAGGCATTAGAACAACAAGTAAAGTATTTAAAGGATTCTGGTTATGTTGAAAATCATACTCCTTGTGTTGGTTTACCTATTTCCTTAGTACTTACTGCTTCAGGCATTAGAAAAGTAGAGAATATTCAAACTAATGCTTCTATTTCTAGCATCAATATAATGGGCTCTAATTATGGTATTGTAGGTGATAACAACTCATCTAACATCATCAATAACAACTGCTCATTTTCTGATGTTCAAGAACTTGTAAAGTCTTCTGATTTTTCCGAAGAAGATAAAGCATTATTATTAAAAGAATTAAAATCTTTATATGATCGTATTGAGATGAAAGCACCAATTGAACAAGGTATGCTTTCCTCAATCGCTGATAAAATTAAAGATTATCAGCCTTTACTTGGTGCAGTTTTAAGCTCTCTTACTACTTTCTTAACAACACCTAAATAACGCTCAGATTGTTTACCAATTCCAAATGCCTTTATTACAGCCATTGTGATAAGGGCATTTTCTACTTCTTCAAAAAATTCTTTCGAGTACCAACAATCTTCAATTGCTACTCTGTCCATAATGTTTTTCATTTGAATAAATGTATCTGCTAAATGATTTACAGCCTCATCACTAGATAATCTATTGTCATACTCTAACGAGTTACTAATTAGTGCTAACTTCATATGTTCTTTTAGCTTAGGATTAGTAATGACTTCTACTTTATTTGTAGTTTTATTTATATGGTTTTCTTGGACTTTAAGTTCATCCACAATTACTTCATCAATCATGTTAACTATCGTTTTATATTTTGATTTTTCAACTGGATCATAATGTATTACTTCTTTGATAGTTGTCTTGGCTTCAATTAATTTAGTAATTCGCTTTTGACTAACCTCTATTTGCATTTCATTCATTAATGCATTACTATTCTTTTCCATTTGTGTTTCCTCTTAACAATTTAGATTAGATTCTGTTGAGTAAATCATTTAACTTATTTCAATGGTGATATAATGTTTGTGAAAGGAGTTTCGTTTATGACTAAAATTACACTTGATTTTACGAAATTTAATCACCAGTTAATCCTTGATATCCTTGATTATGTTGAATCTGATATTTTTGAATTTGATATTATTCAACTGCCAGCTAAGCATAAATCTATATTTACTTCATTGATTTCTAAAGTACGTAACTGCACAGAGAGCTTAACCATTACTCCTAATGAATTAGGTTCATTAATTAGTTCTATAAATTATGTTCTTAAAGAAATTGAACTAAAAAATATAGATCAAGATATTCAAGATGATTATTTCCCAGATGTACAATCTATATTCCAGTTAAAGCAGCAACTAGATGCATTGCTCTCGCAGTTTCCATCCGCCTAACAATTTTGTTTTTAACAAAACATTGTGTCATTAACTTTTCTTTACTATATGTTTTTAATTTCTTCCTTAGCACCTTGTTCATACAGGGTGCTCTTCTTCTTTTGCACCTTTTCATTAGTTGATAACCTCCTTTTATTTCTTTCATTTGATTTCACCTCTACTAATCTATAACTTGTATATTATGCAAGTTATTATTTAAAAAAATATCTACTCTACTAGAGCAGTCTAATCCAAGCCAATCACTAATCATTGTAGCCTCTACTACATCAAATTGTGTTTTTCCATTCATTTTGCTGTTAATGGTTGTAATAGATACTCCTAATAACTCTGCTAAGTCTGCATATGTTTTCTTGTGTTCTACCAACAACCCTTTCAATTTTTCTAGTTTCATCTTTTCACCTCACTTTACTTGCACCATATGCAAGTTTCTAGTTACATGATAATCCTATTAGAAAAACCTGTCAACCGCTCCATGCAAGATTTTATAAAAGTTTTATAATTTTTCTTGAATTTTATTCAAGTTTATTGTAATATAAGATTGTAAGGGCGATTCTTATTTGGAGGCATATTATGAGTACCGACGAAAGAAATACAATAAATAAAGAAATAGGAGAAAGAATAAAAACTATTAGAAAACAAAAAGGCATAACATTAGCTGACCTAGGAGCAAGATTAGGTATTAGTGAAAGTAATATGCAAAGATATGAATCTGGTAAAATCGCTAGTGTTTCTATTGATTTTATAAATAGATTAGCTCCTATATTAGAAGTTAAGCCAGAATGGTTAATCGGTTGGGATAAGGATGATACTCCTCAAGGTTACTATCTTGATTCTGAAACCGCTGAATACGCTGAATACCTTCGCACTCGTCCTTCTGCACGTTTATTATTCTCCGCATCACGTGGCATTTCCAAAGAAGATATGGAAAAAGCAGTTGAATATATTGAACTTTTAAAATTAAAACATAATAAATAATACTATTAGGGGTTGTTAGTTTGATTATTAATATTATTGAGTGTGATAT
>NZ_CALJSP010000007.1:0-11066 GCF_937975875.1 Veillonella dispar
GCAGAATGATGTTTCCCAAGCATTGGTTTTCTACCTTTACGAGCCTCGGACATTTTCCTACGAGTTTCTAAGAAATTGAACTGCCAAAGCATTCAAATAAGTAAAATACCTACACATAAAAAAAATATAAAAAACATTAATAAAAATTATACTATATAATCTCATATAAAGACAACGAATTATGAAAAATTCTTCATCCATTATTTATTTGATATAATACTATGTATGAAAACAGCAACTATTATCGACTTGATTGTAGATTCCAACGTACATACCCAATCTATGAATCATATTATAAAACAACAGCATATTTCCCAACGTATGCGGCGGCGTTTGCGAAATGACGGTATTATAACGGTCAATGACGAACCAGCCTCTTGGAATACCCTTGTTCACGGTGGAGACCATCTCGTTATGAAGTTAACCCCTGAACAAGAGTTTAGTTTAAGTCCTATGGATTTAGATATCGTATACGAAGATGAGTATATTGTAGTTATCAACAAAGAGGCCGGTATTCTGATGCATCCCACTTCAACGGTACGAGATCATACTTTAGCAAATGGTGTTCTACATTACTACCAAGAAACAAATCAGCATTATGATTTCCATCCTGTTCATCGGTTAGATAAAGACACCTCTGGAATTGTTATCATCGCCAAAACCTCTGTAGTACAACATGCTTTTGATAAAAAGCGTACTCATTTCCATAAAAACTACGACGCCATTGTAGAAGGTCAATTACCTACTAATCATATAAGCATTCAGTGGCCGATAGGACGTAAACCAGGTAGTATTATCGAGCGTTGCTGCACGAATGAAGGTAAACCTGCTCATACAGATATAACTGTCATTGAGAGTAATACCATTGTAAAGAATAAGATTGAGCAATGCTTTACCCATGTGCAATGTTTATTACATACAGGTCGAACGCATCAAATTCGGGTCCATCTATCTCAACTAGGATATCCACTTGCTGGCGATGACCTATATGGTGGCCACTTACAATATATTCAACGTCAAGCACTCCATGCATCGCGCGTTAGCTTTTACCATCCCATGACGGATGAATGGCTAGAATTACAGGCATCAATACCATCGGATATGGAGTCATTACTCACCAATTAAGCTAATGTATTTCTGGTAAATTAATACCGATACATAAAAATTAGCCCACATGGGCCATAAAATTAGACGAAATTTATGCATAAGTTATACAAAAAATATTGGCCCTTTATAGTGTTTCTTGATATACTTAACTTGAATTGATATATGATTGCAATACACTAGTATTTCATCTAGCTCATATGGGCTAGAAAGACTAGCAGTCACAGTATTAATAACATGATATGACAGGCCCTATGGCCAAGGAGGACAACATGCCATTAGTTACTACTACAGAAATGTTCAAAAAAGCCTATGAAGGCGGCTATGCTGTTGGCGCTTTCAATGTAAACAACATGGAAATCGTACAAGGTATCGTAGATGCAGCAAAAGAGGAACAATCCCCTCTTATCTTGCAAGTGTCTGCAGGCGCTCGTAAATATGCTAAACATATTTACCTTGTAAAACTCGTAGAAGCAGCTCTTGAAGACAGCAATTTACCTATCGCTCTTCACCTTGATCACGGCGATTCCTTCGAAATCTGTAAAGACTGTGTAGATGGTGGTTTCACATCCGTTATGATCGACGCATCTCACCATGATTTCGATGAAAACGTAAAAATCACTAAACAAGTTGTTGAATATGCTCACGCTCATGGCGTTGTAGTAGAAGCAGAACTAGGCCGTTTGGCTGGCGTTGAAGATGATGTAAACGTATCTGATGCGGATGCTCGCTTCACAGATCCAGAACAAGCTGCTGAATTCGTACATCTTACAGGCGTAGACTCCTTAGCCATTGCTATCGGTACTAGCCACGGCGCTTACAAATTCAAAGGCGACCCTTACCTTGACTTCGATCGTTTGAAAAAAGTTGGCGAATTGTTGCCTGACTTCCCAATCGTATTGCATGGCGCATCCTCCGTATTGCCTGAATTCGTAGCAAAATGTAACGAATTTGGTGGCAACATTCCTGGTGCTCAAGGCGTACCTGAAGAAATGCTTCGCAAAGCAGCTCAAATGGCAGTTTGCAAAATCAATATCGATACAGACCTTCGTCTTGCTATGACTGCATCCGTACGTGAATACTTGGCTCAAAATCCATCTGAATTTGACCCTCGTAAATACTTAGGACCTGCTCGTGATGCTATTAAAGGCATGGTAGCTCACAAAATTAAAAATGTATTGGGTTCTTCCAACAAACTATAATCAATGGCTAGTGGATTTTTAAAAGGAACCTTAATTTTAACCATTGCCGGTTTCGTAGTGAAAGCCATCGGTAGTATTAACTGGATTCTTCTATCTCGCATCTTGGGTGGTGAAGGCATCGGTATCTACCAGATGGCCTTTCCTATCTATTTGTTACTATTACAAATTTCGAGCGCAGGTGTGCCGATTGCCATCTCTATTTTGACGGCAGAACGATTAGCCTTACACGACTTTGGTGGTGCTAAGAGAGTATTCAATATATCTTTTACAATGTTAACCATTACAGGCTTTATCGCCAGCCTCGCCATGTACTTTGGTGCAGATTGGTTGATCTCTAGTGGTCTCATTGCTGAAAGCCGTGCCTACTACTCTATCATCGCGCTCGCTCCGGCAGTATTCTTTGTAACGTGGATTTCCTGCTTCCGCGGGTATATCCAAGGCTATGAAATGATGACGCCAACGGCAGTCAGCCAAATCGTAGAGCAACTGTTACGTGTTATCGTCATGCTCGGTGCCGCAGCTATTTTGTTGCCTTACGGTTTACCAGCTGCTGCAGGTGGTGCTAGCTTAGGTGCTGGCGTAGGTGCCTTTGGCGCCTTTCTAGTCCTTTTGTACTACTACTATAAATTGCCTAAGGCAAGTAGTACTGGTGAAAGCTACGATGGTCCTCGTGAATCAGCTAAAGAAATTTTGTCACGACTCTTAACATTGTCCATTCCAATTTCTTTGGCAAGTATCATGTTGCCATTAACAGCCAACCTCGATTTGCTCATCGTACCACGTCGTCTCTTAGATGCTGGTTTCCCGATGAACGAGGTAACAGAACTGTTCGGTTATCTTACAGGTATGGCGGTACCGCTCATCAACTTGGCAACCATCATTACAGCAGCCCTTGCAACAAGCATTGTACCAGCTATTTCTCATGCCTTTGCAAAACGCGATCATGAAGGTATTTATGACCGTACTGCAGGCTCTATGCGACTAACATTCATGGCTACTGTACCATTTACAGTGCTATTGTATGTACTTGCTGCGCCAACAGTTACCTTAATTTATAATGCTCCTAAGGCAGAATTAGCTACACAAATTACTGCGTTCTCTATCTTCTTCCTCGGTGTACACCAAGTAACAACAGGTATCTTACAAGGTCTCAACAAACCTCGTATTCCTGTAATTAATATGGGTATTGCTCTAGTGATCAAGGTCATCCTTAACTGGACATTAACGGCTATCCCATGGCTTGGTATCGGTGGTGCTGCGTGGGCAACCGTTGCTGATATTGGTTTTGCAGCGTTACTCAACTTAATTTACATCAAAAAATACACAGGCTACTTCCTCGACATTTCCCTACTTTGGAAAAACGTGGTCAGTGCCGGTGTTATGGGTATACTCATCTTTATGAGTTACCACTATTTAACAGATATCTTACCAATGTGGGCTAACTTCATACTCACTGGTATCGAAGGCCTATTGCTCTACGTTATTATCATGGTTCTTCTAAAAGGACTTAATAAAAACGATGGTGCAAGCATGCCACTCATTGGTAGATTCTTTAGATAAGCATAACAAAAGAGGTTTAACACTCAAGTGTTAAACCTCTTTTTTACGCTACTCACTTTACGCTATCTTTTTTGTTGTATTACTTCTTATCATTATGTACTTTTTTATCTTTCACAATATCTCTAATAGTAGGACTTGTTTGTAGTACGTCTAACATTATAGGCGAAATACCTATCCCCACAAAAGCCTTATCATTCCACGCTTTGCTATGTTTAGCATCTACATATTGAATCACATCTCGCAATTTATAATTACTTACATGAACATCATGAGGTTTATATAAATAATAGGTATATAGATACTGATTATCATATAACACCATTCCTAAAAGAGTTCCTTTATCTTTGGTAACTTCAAAGTATAATGCTGGAATGCCATTATTCCAAACTGTGGCATACTGTAATCGTTTATGACCTTGTAAACCTTGTTTTTTAACAACAGATCTTAAGTAGCTATATAAAATATTTTGTTTTTCAACACTAGCACCTTTTATAAATGGTTGCTTACCAAGTACAGCTTTAATACGTCCAGACATATAAACATCATATTCAGCTGGGCCTATAACCTCATGTTCCTTGAATTTACTATTTTTTAATACCCTAAATGTATAAGGTCCCAAATGAACTGGATCAGTATATGCTAACACATCACTAGCTGGCTTAATAGAAGGTAAAACAAAATTAGCCAAAGGTCCCATTGTATCTGAGATGGAACGTTGCGTATCATCTTTAATATAATTTTTTATAATATCTTTATTAAGGGATTGACCAATATGATAAGAAAGATTAGGTGTTTTAGGTAGTGTGAAATTAATTGTTCCCACTACGTAATGATCATTAAAGCCGATTACATCCCATGTTGCTTTTTCAAGTCCAGGATATGTAAACACATCGCCATCTACAAATCGAACCGAGTCTTTTCTCTTTTCTAATCTCTCATTCAAAGTATTCTGTAAAAGAGATTTATTTAAATCAGCATACTCTATATTTGTATCTTCCCATTTAGAACCTTTAGGCTGTTGTCTTGTTTCATATCTAAAATCAGATACGGCGCTAATAGTTCCTCCTACACTCTTAATGGAAGAGTTAGACATATGTTTAGGATCAATAGACCAACCTATTATACTTTCTTTCGATCCTGTAAATTTAATATCAGCCCCATTATCTGTAATAATATATACAGTCCTAGAATGATGTATTGCTCTAGTCAATTCTTGTACTACATAAATATCATCATCTAATTTTTCATTATCATAATTTGGCTCATGTTGTGCCCATTTTTTAACTTCAGACTCTTGGTAGTCATCAACCTTCTTAGCGAGTTCTCCTTGAATACGATATTCTTGATAAGCTTCTTTAGCAATATCTGGGCGAGCTCCAGGAATATTAACATCAATGGCCTGAGATATTCCTATAGCCCCTATAAATCCAATACAACTCAACAATAACAAACGTCTTAACTTCATGTCTCTCTCCTTAAATACATACGTTTATTTATAATTTTAACACTTATTTTATATTTCATCAATTTTACTTACATAAGAAAAATATATAGGGAAATAAAAAGGTCTGACTATACAGTCAGACATTTTAGTTTATGCTGTTATGCCTATCATCGTAAGTATTTCCATAATAATTGGTATAACTACGACAAAGAGTATGGTACTAATCATAACGAGACCTGTAGCAAATGGCAAATCAGCTTTTGATTCATTGGCTACAATTGGCAAGACGGCAATAACAGGTCCTGCCGATTGTGCTACAAAGGTTATGATCGCAATAGGTTCTAGAACTATACCTGCACCATATTGTAGTGCCATAATGACACAGAACATAATAATTGGAGAGATAACAAATCGCCCTACGATACCACCAATAGAATCCTTATTGAGGCTCATACTTTTAAGACCTGCATCATGAAGTACAATACCAATATAAATCAGGGATAATGGTGTTACCATATCACCTAAGTAATTCAAGGTAGTATGCAAAATTGGAGGTAAAGGAATTTCAAAGAACAAGAAGATAAGTGCCACAAAGAACCCTAGCAATGGTGGAGGTAATAACTTCTTCAAATCAAATTTAAACTGTTTCCGCTTTGTTTCTGTAGCTACTTTGCTATTACTTATACCATCAGTTTTACTATTATCAAAACCTAATTCGGCATTGGGCAATGGATCTAGTTCTATAAGGAATACCCCTACCATCCATACTGAAATAGTGTTACCGATATAATATAACAAGAAATATGGTAGCGCATCTTGACCAAAGAGGGCGATTTGCACTGGCAATCCTATAAATAAGCAGTTATCATTAACTACCATATTTATGAAAATACCACGCCTACCTCGAGGTACTTTTAGTGCTTTCATCATGATAAAAGCAACGATATATGCAATTACATAGGTTAATGTAACAGCTAGCATCCCATATCGTAAATTCCATAAATCCGATGTATGTAGATGATGTAATACAGATATGAATACACCGGCTGGTAAGGCAACAGACATGATAAATCTAGATAGATTACCACTAAATATAGGGTGAAACATTCCTCGCCCTTTTAATATATATCCCAACGATATAAGCAGTACAATTGGTATAATGCTCTGTAAGGATGTAAGAAAGACCATAGTAAACCTCCCGTACAGTTTATTCGTAATCTATCATACCATGTTTTTAATAAAACATATACAAATATAATTATCCCTATAAAACTAATATGAATTCCAGAAAATGTAACAATGTTAACATATTTTAGAATGTATAAGTTTTATAATTAATTACAATAGTAGTATTATTTATTCACAATTATTTGATATACTTAAACTATACTAATTGTACAAATTTTTACACATACGAGGTGATATTATGACAAAACCATTCATCGGTGTATCTGGCAATATCTTACGAGATAACGGCGGTGCCTACGTAGATTTATTACGTTCTTATGTAAACCATGATTATCCACGCTCTATCGAAGAGGCTGGTGGCATTCCAGTTATCATTCCATTTACAAAAAATCTCGACGTAGCCCGTGAAACGGTTGCAAAACTTGACGCCTTATTATTATCTGGTGGCCATGACGTATCTCCACTGAATTACGGTGAGGAACCATTGCAAGGTCTAGGCGATGTATTCCCTGAACGAGATCAATTCGATTTTGCATTATTGAAAGCAGCGGAAGAAAAACAAATTCCTATCTTTTGTATTTGCCGAGGCATTCAAATTTTAAATGTATATCGTGGTGGTTCTCTATACCAAGATTTAAAGTATGACGAAAACTGTACGATAAAACATTCACAAAATCAAACCCCTGCATTAGGTACACATACAGTAGATATCGAGTTTGAATCTAAGCTTGCTAGTGCTATTGGTCGCTCCACATGGATTACAAATTCTCACCATCATCAAACAGTAAAACATGTTGGTAAAGGTTTACAAGTAGTAGCAAGAGCTAAGGATGGTACCGTAGAGGCTTTAGAGGACTCCTCCTATCCTTGGTTAGTAGCCTGCCAATTCCATCCGGAAATGATGTCTGAAACAGATGACAATGCAAAACGTTTATTTGCTTCTTTTGTAAAAGCAGCTCAAGACAATAAAACTAAATAGTAGGAAGGTTTTATTATGAAAGAAACAGGAAAATTTGGCTTCTGGAGTATTGTACTCCTAGGCATCAATGGTATTGTAGGGACCGGTATTTTCCTACTACCAAATAAAGCGTATTCTATAATTGGTTCAGCTAGTTTAGGCGTCCTGCTATTTGACGCTGTTATTGCAGGCTGTATCGCCCTTTGCTTTGCAGAGGCAGCTAGCCTATTTACACGTAATGGTGGCCCTTATCTATATGCAAAACACGCATTAGGTGACTTTTGGGCCTTTGAAGTAGGCGTTTTAAAATGGATTGTAACCGTTATTGCCTGGGCAGCCATGGCCGTTGGCTTTGCTACCGCATTAGGTGCTGCTGTACCAGCGTTAAGTGGTGATTTTGCCAAGGATGTCATTTCATTCATCTTGATTGTAGGTCTTACCATTGTAAACATCTTTGGTGTTAACGTATCTAAATTCGTTAACAACTTAATCACTATTTCTAAATTAGTCCCTCTTGCTCTATTCATTGCAATTGGTATCTTCTTTATTAATGGAGCGAACTTTACACCAGTCTTCCCTCAAGATGTATATGTAGATGGATCATTTGCGCAAGCTGCGGTTCTTCTATTCTTTGCCTATACAGGATTTGAAGTTATTGCCATTGCTGCAGAGGATATGAAAAATCCTAAAAAGAATTTACCACGTGCTATTATCATGTGTATGCTTCTCGTATCTGTCCTTTATATGGCAATCCTTGCCGTATCTATTGGTGTACTTGGTACAGATTTAGCAAATACTAAGGCTCCAGTACAAGATGCATTCAATGTGATCGTTGGTCCTGTTGGTATGTATATCGTATTAGTAGGTACCTTAATCTCTATGGGTGGTATCAACTTTGCGGAAGCTTACTATGCTCCTCGTGTGGCTACATCCATGGCTGAAGATGGCATGCTACCAAGTGCTTTAGCAAAACGTAATCGTTACAATGCACCATATGTAGCAGCGATTGTTACTGCCATTGCCAGTGTATTACTTGCATGGTCTGGTTCCTTTACAACTCTGGCAGCCATCAGTGCGGTTTCTCGTTTTACACAATACCTACCAACATGTTTGGCTGTTATTATCTTCCGTCGTAAATGGGCAGACAAAGCTCGGTCTTACACAATCCCTGGGGGCTATTTAATCCCAGTCATCGCTATCGGCACATCTTTATGGATGCTCGCCCAAGCTCAAACCAACCAATTACTTTGGGGTCTAGGCGGCTGCATCATAATCTTGCCATTCTACTACTCCTACTGGAAAAAGAAAAAAGCTGGACTTATTAAAGACAATGACGAAATGTAAATAATACAAAAAACTACCAGTTATTCATAATATCTAGTGGCTTATCCTTCCATAGTAGAAGGTCTGTTTAAAAGATATATGTTTAACTGGTAGTTTTTATTTTATCTATTAATCGTAATTAAATTAGATCTATCAAAAAAGTAGTATCGACTAATATAGATCCTCTTCTATAATAGTGTCCTTCGTTAAGTCCTCTTCGATGTAGCCAACTTCATCAGTAGCTTCGTCTTCATCTCGTGTGTCGATATAGATACTGATAAGTGCTAGTGCACCTTCTTCATTGAGTGTGGCAATAGCACTCATAGGACCATAGGTTAAAATAAGACCATCTTCTTCATCGCGAATGATATGAGGCACTGCATCAAAGTGTTGGTTCATTAATTGATCAAAGTAATCCTCTACATCAAGGCCGCTTTCCAGAGTTATAGATTCAGAATCACCCTTTTGGAATACAACGCGCGTGTCTTCATCGATATATTGATAGAAATCATCTACATCGACATTCGCAGTTTCAAGCCACATGCTTAGGGCTGTAATCCAATCTTTAACAGTAGTTGGTGCAGAAATAAAAGCATATTCACTTTCATCGTCACCAAAGCGAAGATCATCATACTCAATGCTATAATTTTCTTGGCTAGAAACGATACGGTCTACAAGACCTTCATCATTTACGTCTACAAAAATCATGTACACATAATTATCGCCGCTTTCATAAGAAACTGTTAAACCGTGACGGCCCTCATGGAATAGTGCATCCTCCTCGTACACATCGGTAATATGCATGACCTTGCACGTAACAGGCACATTATCGGCCTTAATAGACTCAGTCATAGAGGATAAAAACTCAATACTTTCATTTCGATTGCGCCCAATAATACCACGACCTGTGGACATGTACTCACAATCTTCACTTAAAATATGTTCAATACCGTGAATATCTGCGGATTCAAGAATAGATTTTATCAATAAAAGAGCTTGTATTTCAGTCATACTACTTCTCCAAATCTTTTTTTACTATATCATCAATATTAGCAAGATCAACATTACCCTTGAATTTCTCAGGAATAGTAACTAACTTAACATCAGTTATCATATTACGAAGTTGTTCTTTAGTATAAGACATATTTCTATTATAACTCAATATACTAGTTAAAGCTGTCGTTCCGTCCTGAATATAAAATACCATTATCCCCTCTTGATTAGCTTTCTCTTCTTCCACTAGAATACCTGGTACACCATCATTCCATACAATGCGTTTAGAGAAATGGACATAGCCTTCAGGGGATTTAATCGTATCAATAATCACCTCAGTAAGGATGCTATCCAATTCAATGGAATCTGCTCCACGGTTCTTATCTATCGGCTCTATAAAGAGAGTTTGTGTTATACCAGAAGAGCTTTTATAAGACAAACCATCTTTAACATCTCTTACAGAACCCTTAACTTTTACATCATTAAGAATACGATAAATATAATTTTCACCGTCTATTTTTGTTGTATGAGAATATACATTGCTATCTGTTAGTGGTTTAATAGATGGCAACACATAATTAACCAGTATGGGACTAATTACCTGCCCCATATCCTGCTTAGCTTCAGTTATACCTACATGATATCGAATCGTCGAATCATTATCAAAAGCAAAATTTAAATTAGAGTAAAATTGAGCTTTATTATTTTTCTTAATTTTGCCATACAAAGAATCCCAGTAACTATCAGTTAAACCAATATACGAAAAACTCGCTCCGTGGATATCTTCTGGTTTATAAGAAATCGATTCAAACCCTTTTATGTTTGTAGGTCGTTTATAATCTTTACGTAAATCCTCTTCCGTAATCGAATTAAATGGCTTTCCCATATAATCAGAACTTTGCCAATTCTGCTTATTTTCAACAATTAAGCCTGTTGTCATATTATGAGAGAAAAGTTCATACCCTATATATTTATCAGTTATATTATGCTTCTGCACTTTATAATAACTCATATAAGGTACAAGAAAACGAATTCCCTTTCCACTATGATCAATAACCTCTGTTTGCCCCTCATACAGATTAAGTGGACCTACATAGCTTTCTCGAATAACTGTTTCAGCCTCTTTTTCAGATAGGCCATTATCTATGTACAGTTGCTTAGTTTTATCATACTGTTTACTCTTTTGAAAGTCTCTTAATGCTCCTTCTTGTATGCTTTTAATTGAAGAATCACTATGTAGAAAATGATAACCTGGACTATATCGTACCAAAAGAGGGCTCAAACCTCTGGATTG
>NZ_CALJSP010000008.1:0-1669 GCF_937975875.1 Veillonella dispar
GCGGCTAAAGCAGAAAAGCTCAAATTGACCAATAGTTGCATTGGAAATGATACGGCGCCAATCTTCTTGGTTCCAATATTTACGGCTTGGCGTAGAAATTGGATACCCATCATGACCTTTTTTATAGTTCATGGAGAACTGTAAGCTTTGTTTCTTATTGAACTCATGGTCAATACGCGCATTAAAGCCTTCTTCGCGCCATTTAGAACCTGTAAGAGTTGCTACTTCACCAGTATCTCCATCTTTATATTTTGTATCTTGAGACATAGTACGTGTAGCTGTCACAAAATAACCAGTGGACGCATTTTTGCCTGCCGCACCTTGTACAGTCAAATTGTAGCTATGTTTATTCCAGCTGCCTGTTGCCAAATCAACGGAACCACTGAAATCGCCTTTACCACGGCGTGTAATGATGTTGATTACACCACCTGTAGCATCAGAACCATATTGAGAAGCACCTGGGCCTTTGATAACTTCAATTTTATCAACCGCATCCATATTAGTAACTTCATCAATATTTACACCTGTAGATTTAGAGCCTCTTTCAGAGCTATCGCCTAAACGACCAGATGTAATATTATCTACACGACGGCCATCAACCAATACAACTACGCGGGAATCGCCATTGATGGAAACGCCATTGTTGTAAAATTGGTAGCCGTACTCGCCACCACGGTAACCAGGGTTTTGGAATGTAACGCCTGGTACGCGTTTGATTGCTTCTGTTACATCGCGATAATGACGCTTTTCAATCTCTTCACGAGTGATAACCTTTACGTCACCACCCGTACGATAATAGGATTGTTCCGTAATGGTATTGCCATACTCATCCTTTGCCGCATCAGCTTTAACACTAATGTTATGAACCTCATATCCCTTAAAGTTCTCATCATACGCATATGCTTGATACGTACCAAGTACTAATGTTGCAACAATCGCTGCAGATAAAAGACGACGACTTTTCATATTCCCTCCACACACAATAAAATATAATAACCCTAACCTCTATATATGCCACTTATGTACTCTCAAGAATTATGCCTACACACACATACATAATTCATACACTATGGATCTGGAGATTAGTTATAACCATAATCTACATTAATCGTAATCGTAACTGGTCCACCTGTTGTATTTTCTATACCACCAGAACCTGCTACGAGGCTCGCAGCAGCATTATCAAGAATGCTAGAACCACTACTGCTAATCATATCAGCACCAGAAAAATTACCTTCGCTATCAAAGGTAACATTAAAGGAAACTGTACCACTAAGCCCTCGGCGCACCGCTTGTTGAGGCATTACTTTATTCGCATTGACACGGCCAATATAACCGGAGCTATCATAGGAGCCACCAGGGCTATTCTCTACACCTGGCCCAGGTGGCCCATCATTAGAGCCAGGGCCCTCAGTAGAATTTCCGTTATTACCAGTTGGTCCATTATTAAGACCTGGCACATTACTACTACCTGAATTACCTACAGGATCATTAGTATTGCCATTTAGGTTTACCGGTGCAGTTTCATTGCCACCTAAGTAAGGGTTTAGATTTTTTAATCCCTCTGTAGGTTTTCCCGATAAATCAGGTAACACACTGCCGGCCTTACCTCCGCCAGCAACAGGCTTGTCATCAGGTTGAATCTTTAGTTTCTCGGGTTCCTTCTTCT
>NZ_CALJSP010000009.1:0-3356 GCF_937975875.1 Veillonella dispar
CGGCCCCGTGGTGTAGCGGTTAACATGTCGCCCTGTCACGGCGAAGATCGTCAGTTCAAATCTGATCGGGGTCGCCATTCATGCCTCGGTAGCTCAGTTGGTAGAGCAACGGACTGAAAATCCGTGTGTCGACAGTTCGATTCTGTCCTGAGGCACCATTTGTATTCCATGCGGTTGTGGTGGAATGGCAGACACGCCATCTTGAGGGGGTGGTGAGCGTACGCTCGTGAGGGTTCAAGTCCCTCCAACCGCACCATTCTTATTTGCTATTTAACAGATTGTAACGAATTGTAACAAACTGTAACAGATAAAGCATTTACAAGGATATTTGAAAGATAAAGAGTGACAAATTGTAACGCATTATAACAACAATTTGCCCCTTTATTGCCCCTTTTAAAAATAAATATTTGCCCCTTTTATATGAGGGTTGAAAAAAGCCACTGCACATGATGCGGTGGCTCATTTTTTTATTTATTTGAAAGTACTTTCCCCATATTAGTAATTGCTGCATTTACTTCTTGTTTCATTTCATCAGTTACATGAGTATAGATAGCAAGCGTAGTGCGTGGCTCATTATGGCCCACACGTTCCATAATTGCTTTTAAAGGTACATTGGACTCTGCAAGAATAGATATATGAGTATGTCTGAATGTATGTGTGCTTACTGGTTTTGGGAAATCAAGTTTTTTTATAGTACGATTTACATAATGTAGATCATATGGCAATCCACCATCTGTTACAAAGATATAACCGAGGTCAGCAAATTTAGATTTCCATAATCGCCTTGCTTGATTGGCGGTTATAAAGTGATTAATAATTTGTACGGCCCTTGCATCTAATTTAACCTTACGGATAGAATGAACATTCTTTGGAGGTAATCGCATGGCAGGGTCAGAAAAGCTACCACGATTAGATAAAGTAGCGTTTACATCTATCTCAGCATTATCTCTATCATAGTCTTGAGTGCGTAATGCTACCATTTCACCAAATCTAAGACCAGTTAAAGATTGAAACTCACATAATAAGGATACATGATGATTGATAGTATCTAATTGTGATAGTAAATCTTTTAGTTCATCTTTAGTTAGAAATTTAGAACGCTGCTTCTTGATGCGGTTAACATCTGCTACAGGCTTTTGAAGTTCTATATTATCTAAAAATGAAATGTCACGGATATACTCCATGCGCCTTGCATACTTCAATGATTGTCTAATTAGGCTAAGAGCAAGCTTAGTATAGTTATATGAATATTGGCAGGCGAATTTATCAAAGGTGCTTTGGATAATATAAGGGGATAACTTAGACAATAATATATTAGTAGGAAACCATTTAATAATCTGCTTGTGTAGATTATCCATACTATATTGTGTAGATGATTTTCTAAAGGCACGCTTAGACTCTAAATATTCATATACAACATCATTCAATGTCATATCCTTGGCAATATCTGTATTAGTGGCCAAATCAATTTTATTTTGCAATTCAGCTTGTGCGATTTTGTATGCTTGTCTACTATTACTATTTAAGGTAATAGATATTCTTTTTGTCTTACCACTATATGGATCTACATAACGCTCTTGAAATTTATATTTAGTAATACCAGCTTTGGTAGTTACAGTTTCACACCACATTAAAAATACCTCCTAGGCTAAAAAATGGTATAAGAAATAAGCCTTAGAGGTATGGTATAATATAAATATGCGGTGTCTCTAAGGCATCAAGCCTCTATCTAGTAGTAGCTAGATAGGGGCTTTTTATTTTGTCTAATATTTTTCTGTATATTGGACTATTAAAAAATATAGTCCAATATAATGAGATATATTGGACTATAAAAATATATAGTCTAAAAAAGATTAAAATATTAGACTTAACTATCTATAATACTTAATAATTTTGGACAAATAAATGTTCTATTTTTAGCTTTATCTGAACTAATTAAAATATCTTGATCTACCATTTTATTCAAAAGTGTAAATACAGTTTGCTTACTAGCATTGATTTCTTCGATAAGTTGTTTACTTGTAAATATAGGATGCTGAAAAATAAAGTCTAAAATCGGAATGAAGTAATATGATTTTATAGAATCACCTAAAGATTTAAACTGTTCATATAAAGCTAAAATATTCAAAGCTTTCTTGGTATTGTTATGGGATTCAGCGATTATACCGCTTAGGAAAAAATAAATCCAAGATACCCAGTTATTACTTTTAGAGATATTGGCTAAATTATGAATATACTCATCACGATTACGTTCAAAATAAGAGCTCATGTAGAATATGGGAGATGGAATAATTCCACGATAATAAAAGAATAGAGGAATTAGCAATCTGCCTATACGTCCATTACCATCTTCAAATGGATGAATCATTTCAAATTGTGCATGAATAATAGCCGCTTGAATTAATGGATTTATCTCATCATGGTGGAAATACATTTCTAGATTAGACATATAAGAATCTGTTAGTTGTGGAGAAACAGGTGTATAAGAAATAAAATCATATCCACCAATATAGTTTTGTAGTTTTTTAAAAGCACCAGGATGTTTTGTAGACCCACGAACATTATCTAGGAGAATGGCATGCATTTCTTTAATAATTTTTATTGTTAATGGTTCTTTACTATTAGGATTTGATAATTGATTATATGGTGAAATAGTATCTAATGCATGTTTTAATGCAGAACGATAATTTAGAATTTCTTTTAACTCATCATCTTGAATATCAGTTTGGTTACCAGCTTCATGATTAAGAATATCTTCAAGCGTTGCGTGAGTACCTTCTAATTTAGACGATAGCACGGCCTCTTGTGTAGTGATAGGTGATAAAAGCAAAATAGGATTCGGCGTATTAACTAAAAAGCCTTTATATTCACCTAATGCCATATTCGCCTCGGAAGATAGTTTAATTAATTCAGGAGTGAGTAAATTAAAAGTATCAAAAGGTAAACGTTCAGGCTCATATGGTGGCGGTGCGGATCTACGCAATTCTACAAGCCTTTCATCCGTAATATTAGACATAAAATATATCTCCTATAAAACAAGTAACATAATATAATTGGTGAGTTTTACAATACATGATGATAAAAATCTATTTCTTCAAGTAATTCATCTGTAAGTTCTTTTCGCCTTACCATATGTTCAATTAAATTAACATGATCATCTATATGAAAATCGTCATTAATGATATGCAGCAATTCATGCTTCACTTCATTACGAATATCTTCAACAGACATATTTTTACGAATATAAATATTGTGAACACCTTCATCTTCCCCAGTTGATGAAATAGCTTTCACATTAGGAATATCACACTCAATAATATTAATAATCAAACTAACAACCCCTAATAGTATTATTT
>NZ_CALJSP010000010.1:0-3514 GCF_937975875.1 Veillonella dispar
ATACATCGCCTATGATGAAGAAGCAGCTCGTGTAGCCGGTGTTAAGGTAGATTTTATTAACTATATCTTTGCTATTCTAATGGCTGCAGCCGTGTCTATTTCCATTAAAATCGTCGGCGTCCTTGTACTAAGTGCAATGATTGCTCTGCCCGTTGCATCAGCCTTACAACTAGAAAAAGGATTTAGAACGACTTTACTATGCTCCATTGGATTTAGTTTGCTTGCCATGATTATTGGTCTATTCGGATCATACTATCTTAATGTGGCTCCTGGTGGTTTCGTATCTCTAACGTCGGTAGGAATCTTGCTAGTGGTGTTAGTCATTAAAAATATTCGGGCTATCATAAGACGAATCCAATTTAGCAAGTAGGCTAAAACCATAACTAATGTATTTAGGCACAAACAATATAGCTAGTTAGAGTAATATAGCTAATCAGAGTTAAATAATATAACTAGTTTTATTTAAAATATAGCTAACTAAATCCGATAACATATTTGATATTGTATTAGCCATATAAAACATTCAATTATACAAATGTATAGCACGTTTAGTATTAAAATAAAGTCGAAAGAGAGTTATGAAGACAACAACTTGGCCAGAAGGCATAAAAAAGACCAAACAGCGTGAAGCCATTTGGTCCGTATTAACAACTACAGATAAACCTATTACGGCTATGGAAATCGCAGAGCGATTAGGCGATGGTAGCACTACATGGATGTCTACTATTTACCGCACTCTTGAGCTGTTAGAAGCAAAGGAAATCGTTACCCGTACAACACTCATGGGTAGCGATATGGCATATTATGAAATTACACCGCATACACACCGCCACTATGCAGTGTGTACAAAATGTGGAGCCATGATACCTCTGCACACATGCCCTGTTGTAGAAATGCCACAGGAATTAATTGATGCAGGCTTTACGGTGACAGAACATCATCTAGAAATTGCGGGGATCTGTAAAAACTGCAAGAATAAAGGCGAGTAAAAATCTATAAGTAAATGCAAGAAAAAGGACGTAACTTTAAGAGTTACGTCCTTTTGTAATTTTATGATGTTTCGTATTAGCTTTATTTAACTTTCACCTATTACAACATCAATGGCGCTACTACGAAGCCAAGTGCTACTGAAATCGCGATGGCAAGTACACCAGGGATGAAGAACGGATGGTTAAATACAAGCTTACCGATTCGTGTTGAGCCGGTATCGTCCATTTGTACAGCCCCCAAAAGTGTTGGGTATGTAGGCAATACGAAGAGTGCAGATACAGCTGCGAAGGATGCGATGATAATGTATACGGATCCTGGGTTCTCTGGAGTAATACCGAGAGCTAGAATTACAGCTGGTACCAATGCTTGTGTAGTCGCCGCTTGGCTATACAACAATGTACTAGCAAAGAAGAATGCTACAGCTAATAGGAATGGATATGCTGTTACCAAGCTAGATGCAAGAGCTTTAATTTCAGGAATATGACCTTTTACAAAAGTATCGCCCAACCATGCTACGCCTAGTACGCAGACACATGCGGATAAACCGGATTTAAATGTGCTTGTATTAACAAGTTGTGCTGTATCAATTTTACAAAAGAATGTAATAGCCGCTGCAATTACCATCATGAAACCAACGATGGCATCATTTCGACCCAAAATAACAGGTTTAATAAGACCAATGTTCTTGGAGATGGCAGTTGCATAGAATACGATACAAATAATACCAATCAAGAAAATCAATACAGAAGTTTTCGCACCTGGTTTCAAGTGGAAATCAGCACTCTTTTCACGAGGTGGAGCCACATGACCTGCTGCCAGACGTTCTTGGTAAACTGGATCGGAAGACAAATCATTATTCGCGAAGGTAGACATGATAAATGCCGTAATCATAACCGCTACGAATGTAGTAGAAATGCAGATGGCAAGCAATGTTGGATAGTTAACCCCATATGGTTCAAGGAAACCACTCATAGCAACAACTGCTGCGGATACTGGGCTCGCTGTAATACCAATTTGGCTTGCTACAACGGCAATGGATAATGGTACAGATGGCTTAATATTTTCACTTTTTGCCACCTCTACAATTACAGGAATCATAGAAAATGCTGTATGACCTGTACCAGCCAATAGCGTTAAGAAATACGTAACTGTTGGTGCTAAGTAGTTGATATGCTTAGGATTTTTACGCAAAATACCTTCTGCAATACGCACCAAATAATCGAGACCGCCAGCGAGTTGTAAAGCACAAATAGCAGCGATAGCAGACATGATGATGAGGATTACATCCCAAGGAATCTGCCCTGGGAACATCCCCATGCCGAGGCTTAACAACACTACACCAAGGCCGCCAGCGTAACCGATGCCCATACCACCTAGACGAACGCCGAGGAAGATGGCACCAAATAAAATAATAACTTGCATAATTACATAAATGTCCATACGATGACCTCCTTTATACGTATATAGTATCATAGATATGCAAAAATATCATCGAATTTTCACAATGTATAGTCTATAGTTTAAAGACTTAACGAAACATTATCCGCTAAACATATAAAAAGCTATATATGCCGACGACTCTAGAACCGTAGAATCATGACATATATAGCTTTTACGTTTACCTTAAATCTTTATAAAATACTTAGCCGTAAATTGTTATAGAATTATTGGTCGTAAGTCTTCGAGGATTCCCTCTTCTTCAGTAGCGCGTTGGATACTTTCACCAACAATGCGAACCATATCCTCTAATTGTTCCACAGTGGACGCCAATGGCGGCATGAGGATTACCACATCACCGATTGGACGGCAGATGAGGCCTTGTTCACGAGCAAGGATGGCCACTTTAGCCCCTACCGCATCATTTGGACGATACGCCTCATGAGTAGCCACATCTTTTTCAAGTTCAATCCCTACGATGAGGCCTCGTTGACGAACCTCTTTAACATGTTTCAAGTTTTCAATTGGCTTCAATGCATTGGTGAAAGCCTCGATTTTCTTAGGTAATCCTTCGATAACCTTTTCATCGCGGAATACTTGTAAAGAAGCTAGTGCGACGGCACAAGCCAAGGCATTCCCTGTATAGGAGTGGCCATGGTAGAAGGTTTTCTTTTCTTCAAATGTACCGAGGAAGGCATCGAATACACGTTGTGTCGTCAATGTAGCAGCGAGAGGCATATAACCGCCAGTAATACCTTTGGACAAGGTCATGAAGTCTGGCGCTACCCCTTCGTGTTCACAGGCAAAGAATTTACCTGTACGACCAAAGCCTGTGGCTACTTCATCGACAATGAGGAATACGTCATGTTTCGCCGTTAATTCACGAACCCGTTTCAAATAGCCATGAGGCATAACAAGCATGCCTGCTGCAGCTTGTACTAATGGTTCCATAACGAGAGCTGTGATTTCATCGCCCTCTTCGTTGAGGATGCGTTCTAATTCGGCCAAAGACTCTTCAAAGGCTTTTTCTCGATCAGCTACATCGCGATATACACCAGGGCTTGGCAATGTCAAAGGTTTGAATAAT
>NZ_CALJSP010000011.1:0-3731 GCF_937975875.1 Veillonella dispar
ATACGTTTAAATTCACTATGAGGCATATATGCTTCACCGCGAACTTCAATAAACTCAGGTGCATTATCTAAAAATAATGGAATAGATTTAATGGTACGTACATTAGCTGTTACATCTTCACCAACGCGACCATCACCACGCGTAACAGCACGGACAAACATACCATTTTCATAGTGTAAATTAACCGCTAAGCCATCGATTTTTAGTTCTACAACATACGAAGATGGCTTATGGCCAAGTTCCTTTTCTACACGATTTCCAAATGCTCGTACTTCATCAGCATTAAATACATTACTGAGGCTTAACATAGGACGTCCATGAACGACCTTTTCAAAAGAGCCTTCTACCTTCATACCGACCCGTTGTGTTGGAGAAGATGGCACAATATATTCAGGATGAGCTGTTTCTAAATCCACAAGCTCACGATATTTTTTATCATATTCAAAGTCGCTCATAGTAGGAGCATCTTTTACGTAGTATAAATACTGCGCATGAGTTAGCTCTTGTTGTAACTCTTTAATTCTATCTTTCGGATTCATATTACATCCCTTTTACTGTACAGTAACATTCTATACGTTCCTTACAAGCAAGGTAGAGAGGTTAACTGCCATACACAAGTTTTATCCCTTTTTGACAGGTGCAAATTTAGCCATGACCACACGTACACCTTGTGTAGGGAATTCAATAGTTAGCTTCATGCCAGCCCCTTCACCGGCAACGTTAATAACCTTACCATTGCCCCACTTACTATGAATAGCAGTATCGCCAATCTTCCAATCAGCAATTACTTCATTGCGAACGATTGGCTTTGTAACTGGTCGGCTTGTGACACTCATATGTTGCGGAACATGACGCTTAATATCATCAGGTACTTTACGCTTAGCACGCAAACCATCTACTAACTCTTCTGGAATTTCATCGATAAAACGAGATGGTAAATAGCTGCTAGTGCGTCCAAATACGGTACGCGTAGTGGCATTAGAAATATATAATTCCTTTTCAGCACGAGTAATACCTACATAAGCAAGGCGGCGTTCCTCTTCAATTTCCTCAGGGTTCATCAAGGTGCGACTATGAGGGAATAAGCCTTCCTCCAAGCCTCCTAAGAATACGATTGGGAACTCCAAACCTTTGGCAGCATGTAATGTCATTAATGTCACTTTAGACTCTTCTTGCTCGAAGGAGTCAACATCATTAACAAGGGCTACTTGCTCTAAGAAATCCTCAACAGTACCCGTTGGATTAGTATCTTGGAAGTCTTTAGCTACAGATAAAAGTTCACCGATATTCTCAGCGCGAGCCTGGTCTTGTGGATCTGTACTTTCTTCCAACTGAGCCAAGTAACCTGTTCTATCAAGAATAGCTTCTAAAATATCGAGTACCGTTTTATCTTCCATTTCAGCTACAAGAGTGAAGATAAGGATGCCAAACTCTTCTAACTTTTCCTTCGTTTTACCTTTAATCGTATCTACTAGATGCAATTGTGTGAGTGTCATGAACAAGGATGTGCCGTTTGCACGAGCATAATCTTGTAGTTTTGCCACTGTAGTTGCACCAATACTACGCTTTGGTACATTGATGATACGCAATAAGCTCAAATCATCGAATGGATTATATAGTACCCGTAAGTAAGCTAAAACGTCCTTAATTTCTTTACGATCATAAAACTTTGTGCCCCCTACCATCGTATATGGCAAAGCTCGTTTAATCAGTGCTTCTTCAAGTACACGAGATTGAGCATTTGTACGATACAAAATAGCCATATCGCCATAAGGTACGCCATGAATATCGTGTTTTTTGGCAATAGTATCGCCGATGAAAGCCGCTTCTTCATGTTCAGACTGCGCCGTAAAATGCTGAATTTTAGCGCCTTCAGTCTTGTCTGTCCACAAGTTTTTCTTTGGACGACCTTCATTATTTTCAATTACCGCATTGGCTGCATCAAGGATAATCTTTGTGGAACGGTAGTTTTGCTCCAACTTAATAGATGTACAGTTCGGATAATCCTTTTCAAAGTCTAGGATATTTTGAATATCTGCACCACGCCAAGCGTAAATACTTTGGTCAGCATCACCTACAACGGCAATGTTTTTCCAATGAGACGCTAATAATTTAGCCAATAAATATTGGGCATGGTTCGTATCTTGATACTCGTCGATCATAACATAACGAAAACGCTTGCTATATTTATCTAACACAGCCTCATTGGACTGCAATAATTTAACAGCTACCAATAAAAGATCATCAAAATCTAGAGCATTATTCTTACGCAATTCCCGTTCATAATACTCGTAGACGTCTGCAACCTTTTGCTGGTAAAAGTCTCTTGCTTGCTTTCTAAAATCTGAGGCAAATAACAATTTATTTTTTGCATCAGATATGGCACCAATCATAGCACCTACAGGATAGTATTTATCGTCGAGGTTTAATGCTTTTAAAGCAGCCTTAATAACAGCTTGAGAGTCAGATGTATCGTAGATTGTAAAGTTACTGTTATAACCTAAGAAGTTATTTAATTCAAAACGCAAGAATTTCGCACAGAAGCTATGAAATGTGCTGAGCCAAATGCGATTGGCTACATCCCCAACAAGACCTTCTACACGGCTTTTCATCTCCTTAGCCGCTTTGTTGGTAAATGTAATCGCCAAGATTTCATATGGATTAACACCTTGAGCTAATAAATGTGCAATGCGAACGGTTAACACCTTTGTTTTACCAGATCCAGCACCAGCTAAAATCAATAAAGGGCCTTCCGTATGTTGAACGGCTTGTTGCTGCTCTTTATTTAAACCTGTTAATAATGAATTCATCGGAACACCCCTATCGCCCTTACATATACTATAGTTTGATAATCATATAAATAGAGAAGAAGAACGTTGCAAGCAACGTTCTTTTCCCTTTGTATACTACTATACTATTTCATAGCACCAAGAATTGGTGGTACGATTTGTTTTTTACGAGACATAGTATTTGGCAAGAATACGCCATTATCTTTTACTTCTTTTTCGAATGCTTTTGTTACTACAGCTTCTACATCACCGCTGAATAACAATGTAGTACTTTCATCAAGAATATTTGTAACCATGATGTAAGATGCATCATAGTTATTAGCGCTGCGAAGAGCCTCTAATGCAGCTACAAGTTCAGCTTGTTTAGCCAATACATCTGTTGTATCCATAACAGAAATTTGACCGATAGAAATTGTTTTACCTGCTTCGGAGAATTCTTTCATATCTGTACGAACGATGTCGTCGTTAGTCAAATCAGAAATATCTGCACCAGCTTTTAACATATCAAGGCCATAGGACTCGATATCTACACCAGCGATTTCCGCCAATTTATGTGCCATTTCTTTATCTGTTTCTGTGCATGTTGGAGAGCGGAATAAAACAGTATCAGAAATGATAGCGGACAACATCAAACCAGCAATAGTTTTAGGAATTTCTTGATTGTTTTCCATGTACAATTTAGTAATGATTGTATTAGAGCAACCTACTGGTTCTAAACGCATAAATACAGGACCATCAGTTTCGAAATCACCAATGCGGTGATGATCCACAACACCACACATATTCATGGATTTATAACCATCAATTATTTGTTTGGATTCGTTATGGTCTGTTAAATATAAGTTGCCACCTTCTGGAGCAAACTCTTCCCAGTTCTTAACGATTTGTGGGTGTTCAAAACCAAAATGATTCAATACGTATGTTGTTTCTTTATTTGCTTCA
>NZ_CALJSP010000012.1:0-8451 GCF_937975875.1 Veillonella dispar
GATACAACAGTTGCACTTGGATACATCAAGTAGATATCTGCTACGTCATCAACTAGCAATTGTTGCGCTTGTTTAGCTTCGTTAGCACGTGCATTTTGATCAAATGTTACGGATAATTGATCGATTAATGCATCCACTTGAGGGTTGGAGTAAGCACCAACGTTTGCTTTCGCACCAGTTTTGTAGAACAAGCTGAGGTACCAGTACGGGTCATTTGTAGACATAGTAACTACATTGCGTTCTACTAAATCAAAACCATCTGTACCAAGTGTGTCTACTTCACCAGCGCTTTGTAATTTCTTAAGAGTTACTGCAATGCCAGCTTGTTTCAATTCTTGTTGAATTTCTTCGTATAAGCTTGTGTCTTTCCCCCAAATAGCAAGAGTAACAGCTAATTCTTTACCATCTTTTGCATAGATGCCGTTTGCATTTTTAGCATAGCCCGCTTGAGTCAAGATTTGGTCAGCTTTTGCTACATCTGTCATCGGTTTATTAGCAATCGCATCATAGCCTAAGTTGGCAGATGGCGGGAATGGAGCCGCACCTGGAGTCGCACCATTACCAATGATTTTCGCCATGGAATCATAGTTAATGATATGAGCAATAGCAGAACGCACCGCTTTATCATGCAATGGAGATGCTTCTGTATGGTTCAATTTCAACATGAGTACACGAACGCCTGCGATATCTTGAATGTTGAAGCCATCTTTGAACAAGCTACGGTTAGCAGAGTCCACTTTTTGGATTACATCAACGTCTTTAGATTGCAACGCCATAGCACGTTTATTGTTGTCTTCGATGTCTTTTACAGTTACAGAATCAAGACCTGGTTTGCCGCCCCAGTAATCTGCGAAGGCAACGAGCTCAATTGTTTCACCTTTTTTGAAATTAGTGATTTTGTAAGGGCCTGTAAGAACTGGTTTAGATGCTACATCTTTAAGGTCTGCAGTATCCATGATAACGAAAGCAGGTTCAGTCAAGCTAGATAACAAGGAACCATTAGGCTCTGTAGTTTTAATAATCAAGTTTTGACCATCTACTGTGATGGACTCGATTTTAACTGCTTTAGCGGAACGAGCACTTTGTTTCATCGTATACTCGATGGACTCTTTTACCTTTTGTGGCGTCATTGGAGTGCCATTGTGGAATTTAACGTTTTCACGGATGTGGAATTTCCATGTTGTAGGGTCCACATTTTCCCAAGAGTCTGCTAATTGTGGAGTAAATTTCATATCTGGTGTTACCGTTGCCAATGTTTCACCAGCGCCGATACGCGTCAATGTCCACGCATCCCACTCGTGAGTTGGGTCTAATGTTTCACCAAACCAATACAAACCAACATTCATATGCTTCCCTTGTTTGCTGTCTTTAGCAGTATTATTGCCACAGCCGACCAAGAGAGCTACCATGCACAGCATAGTTAGACACGCTAATAACCAACGTTTCATAACTTCTCCTTTTTTTGAACATCACCTCTGTAAAAGAGGCTTTCACCATAAAACTCTATACACAGCACGGTTAACGAGATACATCGAGGGCATCGCGCAACGCATCGCCAATATAGTTAAATAAAACGACAGTAATAAAAATGGCAAGCCCTGGGTAAATTAACAGCCACGGCGCCGTTTGTAGGAAATCTCGGGAACTCAACAAGATAGCGCCCCACTCCGGATCTGGCGGTTGTACACCGATGCCGATGAGCGAGAAACTAGCTACCAAGATGATGGTCTCCCCTAAATGTTGAATAATGACGATCACCAACGGTGGCAAAACATTCGGCAGAATATAGCGCCACAGAATTCGTAAATTTGAAGCGCCCGACATGCGAGCAAAGGTAATATACTCTGCGTGGCGTTCAATTTGTACGAGGCCTCTCGTGATACGGGCATATTCCGCCCATTTCGTAATGCACAGGGAAATGATGACATTCGTAATGCTCGGTCCCATGATACCAACGAAAGCAATGGCAATGACCATGTTCGGGAAGCCAAGCACTAAATCGATTAAACGAGATAACCAACGATCAACGCGAGGTGTAGAGAATCCTGCTAATCCACCAATAACGATACCGATGGCCCCACTAATGCCAATGATGGTGAAAGCAATCCCTAAAGAGGCTTTACCACCGTACAGAATACGAGACCACACATCACGACCGAGTTGGTCAGTCCCTAATAGATGGGTACTACTAATGTCTTGTAAGCGGTCTGCAACACTCGTCGTTTCAGGATCAAAGGGTGCTATATACGGAGCACACAGGAAAAATACAATCCACAAAGCGGATAATACCAACATTGCGTATAAAGTATAAGGCTTTCGTCTACTCATAGGAGCCTCCTTTTATAGCGGCTCTTCGCTTCGGATTCAGCCAAACACTCAATACATCAATGATAATATTAATCACGATGAACACCATAGTAATCCAAATAATGTAACCTTGCATCAATACATAATCGCGAGCCATAATACCTTGCACCATCATGTAACCAATACCTTTTATGGCGAATACCGTTTCAATAACGGCAGAGCCACCTAGCATAGCGCCCATCGTTACCCCCATCATAGGCAATAACATAAGTCCTACATGAGGGAATATGTAACGGGTGTAGACCATCCATTCTGGCAAGCCTAATGCTCGCGCCCCCTGTACAAAGGGCTGTCGCGACACTTCTAAAATAGCATTGCGCAATCGACGAATGTAGAGACCACATATCCATAAAGCAAGGGTTACCGCGGGCAGTACATAAGCAGAAAAGCCAGTGGTATTCGTTACCGACACTAACTGTAATTTAACACCGAATAAGTACAGTAATAATAAACCGACCCAGAAGCTAGGGATTGCTAACGCTAAGAATGTAACGAGACGAACCCCATGATCAATCCATGAGTCTTGATACTTTGCAGATAGCATACCGAGCGGTATAGTCACCACTATCCCCATAACAAGAGCTAAGGATACGAGCCCTAAGGTATTAGGCAAGGCGCCACCAAGAATGGTCGCTACTGGTAAAGCGTACAGAATAGACTCACCAAAGTCCCCTTGTACAATTTGACCTAACCAACGTAAGTATTGCTGCCACCAAGGATCATTGAGCCCCAACTGCTCTCGTATCTGTGCAACTACAACTGGATCTGGTGTAGCTCCTAGAAGATTAAACTTCATCGACACGGGATCAATAGGAGATAATTTTATCAATACAAATGTACCGATGGTAACAACCAATAAAATACCTACAATACCTGCCAAACGCTGTAGTATTAATCGATACAATACATCACCTGCCTTCTTTATCAAAAACCACTACATTTTATTTTAACAATGATTCTTATTTTTAGATATACCCATATGGGTATATTATAATGATTCTCATTATGAAAGTTTAGCATATATACTAAAACGGCCCCTCATGAGAGGAGCCGCTTCTTATATAACCCTTACAGTGTCCATGCGAGTGCTTCACCACAGCTCGCATGCCTATCCCACTAGGCTGGACTGTTATATTATTTTGTATATGCTGTATGTGCTGTAGGTGCTACAGTGTTAGCAATGATCGCTTTTGCCATATCGCGAGTTACAGGGCGTTCAAAGTACATCGCATGGTTTTGACCATCTTTTGTCCAACCAACGAGGTATACCATATAATTACCACCTTTGAAAGTAACCTTTGTACCGTTTACTTTTTCTGTAGCTGTAACGCGATAATCCTTATAATCACCACTGATATCACCTGTTGTATTAGCTACGCGATAAATGATGCGTTTGCCTGCTGCTTGATTACGAGTTGCATCTTCGCCAGCTTGGTAACCATACACAACTTGCAATACATCTTTATTGATTGTGCTTACAGACTCAATATTATAGCCTACCGGTAATACTTTAGGTAGATGAGGCATAATATTCATGTATTTAGCGGCTTCATCAATAGTGCTAAACTCATGTATAGGATTTGGCATGCCCACCATAGGCGCCGCCTGTTCTGCTACCATAGGCTTAGCTGGATCAGGTGGTACATCATAAGTACCTTGAGCACCAGCTACAGTATAAGAACCTATGCACGCACATGCAACCGCCATCAATAGAAATTTTTTAACCATCCGTATGATCTCCCTTCGGTTAACATAAAAATTATTAAAAACACATTTATTTTGTATGTGATTTTTCCTCAACAATATTATGGATAATAGCCTTCGCCATATCTCGTGTAACGGGGCGATAAAAATCTAACGAGTGATTTTGTCCATCTTTTATCCACGATGCAAGATAAACCATTTTCTTACCACCTTTGAAAGTAACCTTTGTACCATCTACACGTTCAGTTTCTATCACCTTATGAATCTTATGGTCATCGCTGATATCACCTTTTAATGTAGTAGAGGTACGATAAAAAATAAGAGCACCACCGGCTTTATTTACGTACGGATCTATACCGGGTTCATACACGTACACAACCTGTAAAATATCTTTCTCAATAGTAATGATAGATTGAATATTAAATCCTACAGGCAATAGCTTTGGCATCTGAGGTCTAAACCCTATATATTCAGACGCTGTTTCTACAGAGGTAAACACATGTACAGGACTTGGCATAACAATACCAGGAACAGCTGCTTCAACAGACATTTCTAGGGGTTTAGAAACTTTAGTTTGTACACCCATCGCGCCTTGAGCCGCAACAACTCCATAAGTACTTACACAGACGCAAGCTAAAGCCATCAAAAAAGATTTTTTTAGTATTGAGGTCATAATAATATGCTCCACAAAACACATTTTGTAAAATTATATTTATCAAAATGCGCTTAATAAGTATATCCTAAATAATTGGGGAATTCAAGTAATCTTCATCATATATCGATTTTTATTAATATAGGTAAATAAAATCATTTATCAACTATGATATGACTAGTTACTTTTACCCAAAACATCAAGTATTAAGCTATTTCTTATGTACCATAAAGCCTGCCGCTTGTTGGTTCGCCATGATAGTTACATCAGAGATTTGCAAGCGTTTAGGTTGGTTTGTTACATATAGTACAACATCGGCCACATCCTCTGGTTGAACAGCCTCAATGCCAGCGTACACAGATTTAGCTCGTTCCGCATCACCGTGGAATCGTACTTCGCTGAATGGAGTTTCTACGATGCCTGGTTGAATGGTAGTAACCTTAATATCTGTAGCTATGGTATCCATACGAATGCCATCGCTTAATGTCTTTACCGCCGCCTTTGTAGCGCAGTACACTGCACCATTAGGATATGCATAAATGCCTGCAGTAGAACCCATATTTACAATATGACCTTCATTTTTATCAATCATAAAAGGTAGTACTGCTTTTGTTACATATAAAAGGCCTTTCACATTGGTATCAATCATAGTCACCGCATCATCAACAGCACTATCTTGGAAAGGATCAAGCCCTTGTGCAAGACCCGCATTATTAACGAGCACATCGACGCCACCAAAAGCCTCGATAGCTGCAGGAACCTTGCTTTCAACAACCTCACGACTACGCACATCAAGAACTAAAGTCTCAACACGCACGCCATATTCCTTAGACAAACGAGCCTGTACCTTGCCCAATAACTCAGCACGACGACCAGAAATCAACACATTATCGCCATGCTTTGCATAAGCCTCAGCAATACAAAGACCAATACCAGACGTTGCACCAGTGACAAAAACATTACGAGCCATAAAAGCCTCCACATCATCAATCCGTTTTATTCTAATAAGTTAATTATACCATTATGAAAATAAAAAAACGCTACCCTACCCCCTATAATCGATAAAAATAGTGTATACATTGGCGCCTTCCGCATCCCCTAAAATGATATATAGGCGTATCTGTATTTAATACGCTAATATTTGAGCTCTACCACAACTAGAAAGCAAATAGGCTCCCTATTCGAAGCCGCCTTGGGCGCTACGCGTAGCATTCTCTCCTTTTCCCCTAAATGATATGTCGGCGCAGATAGGATTTAAAAGAATACATAAAGTGGCTTATGGATTTAGGGATATGATAATAAAAAGAGGATACCCTTTCTGAAAACGACTTAGCGGCCCCGCATAGCGGGGTGGGTGGCTTTGGAGGCTTTCAGGAAGGGTATCCTCGGTCTATATTCTATTAAATATCTAACGCCACTTTATGCACATCTTTTATTTCAGATGCGCCAACATATCATTTAACACTTCCATGCAATCCCCTACGATGCCATAGTTAGCATGTTGGAAGATTTCTGCGTTTGGATCGTTGTTGATAGCCACGATTGTGTCAGCGCCGGAGATGCCGCTCACGTGTTGGATAGCGCCGGAGATACCAAATGCCAAGTATAGTTTAGGGCTTACAGTTTTACCTGTTTGGCCTACTTGGTATGGCAATTCAATCCAGCCTTTTTCAACGAGTGGACGTGTAGCACCTACTACGCCACCGATAGCTTCAGCAAGTTCGTAAAGTTTATCGAAGTTTTCTTTAGAGCCCATGCCACGGCCACCAGCTACGATGATATCCGCTTCTTGGATATTGTAACCATCTTTGCTGAATGGAATGAAGTCGAGACGCTTCATGCGAATGTCTTCAGGTTTAAGGTCAAATTGTTCAATTTGGATACGGCCCCAGCTATCTGCAATACGTTCAGGCTTTTTAAATACGTTAGGACGTACGGAGCCCATTTGAGGACGATGGTTTGGAGAAATGATTTCTGCCAAAATATTGCCGCCCAAGGCAGGACGTGTCCATTCAACAAGGCCTTCATTGGTATCTACCGTCAAGATTGTACAGTCCGCTACAACACCGTTTTGCATGCGACCAGACATGCGAGGCGCCAAATCACGACCGTTGTTAGTGGCACCAATCAAGAGGATATTAGGCTTATGATCTTCAAAGAAGTCTGTTAACACCTTCGTATAGCCATCAGTTGTATAGTATTTCAAAAGCGGGCTTTCAAAAACGTGAACAATATCGGCACCATGTGCTACGAGTTCCTCTGCTTCAGTTTGAACATTCTCGCCTAATAGCATAACTTGAACGAGCTGACCCAATTCCTTAGCAATGCGGCGCGCTTGGCCGATCAGTTCATACGTAACCGGATGTACCACGTCATCGATGGTATCGGCTACGACAAAGACGTCTCTATATTCATCAAAATTTGTCACGGCCATTACCGGTCACCTCCTTTAGAACCTTCATCACCTTTAGCAGCTGCTACCGCCTTAAATTCACTAGGGGATACGCTTTCAACAGACGCAGCCCGTTGCACAGGATCTTTTACATCTACGCCTTCATCATTGTCCTCAGCCACCTCAACAGGTGCATCATTTGGCACTAATAGATGAGCAAATTTTTCTGGCTTAATATGGTATGCCAATTCGAGAACCTTTTTAGCCCCTTCCTCTATGGATGGCAACATTTCTACTTTACCGCGGAGAGGTGGTTGGTACACCTTACGCACACGCGTAGGAGAGCCATTAAGGCCGATACGGCTTTCATCAATATGAGGCATATCTCGCAATGTTACGTGAGTGATAGTATACCGTTTCGCATAAATAGAGCTCCAAAGGCCTGGTTGGCGTGGCTCGTTGAGCTCAGCTGTGGCTGTAACCAATAACGGCAATGGAACCTCTACGATTTCATAGCCATTTTCATGTTGTCGTTTCACAACTGCTTTTTGAGCTGCTTGATCTACGGATAGTTCACAAGCATAGGTAGCTTGCGCCATACCGAGTTCCTCTGCAATTTGAGGCCCTACTTGTGCAGTATCGCCATCGATTGCCTGCTTACCACAGAAGATAATTTGGAACTGACGGTTCATAGTCCGTTGAATATGACGGATTGCAGACGCAATGGTATAGCTTGTAGCCAATGTATCGGCACCACCGAACGCACGGTCTGTAACGAGTACCGCATCATCAGCGCCGAGAGCTAAACATTGACGAAGTGCTTCTTCCGCCTGTGGAGGCCCCATGCTGACAACTGTTACACGACTACCTTCATATTGGTCTTTTACCGCCAATGCCGCCTCTAACGCATGCATATCGTCAGGGTTTACAATGCTAGGCAAGCCTGTGCGGATGAGATTATTTGTTTCCGGATCCAGCTTAATCTCAGATGTATCTGGAACCTGTTTGATACATACTAATAACTCCATACACTCACCCCTGTCTAAATTCTACGCCCTTAGCGTTACGCGGATATTTCCAAGTTTTTACGATTGTTTCACCACAAAGAACACGGCATGTGCCGCATTCTAAGCAACCGGCGAAATCAAAGGCTAAATCGCCATTTTCTTGCAATGTATATAGACCGGCAGGACAGCCGTTTACGAGTTTCATTTTCTCTTCCAAGCTAAAGCCAGCGCCATCCACAATGATATGAGGAGACGTTTCATCTACATAGTATTTATTGGCGCCCAAGCGCTCTTCTAATTTCATAGGGAACGCACCCCTTTCCAAGCAT
>NZ_CALJSP010000013.1:0-4558 GCF_937975875.1 Veillonella dispar
TAGCTGCATAGGGAGAGAGGAGTAACGCCTCCCTCTCCTCTATTTGTTCCCGTATATTCATTTACCCTCCGATGCACGGTTTTTATCGATCAATTGCATAACTAGAGATGCTGTTTCTTCGATAGATTTATTAGAAACATCTAGCACTTGGCAATGTAAACGACGCATAATAGCTTTTGCATATTCTAATTCAGATTGAATACGCTCAATAGATGCGTAGTTTGCTTCGTCTTCAAGACCGATAGCACGCAAACGTTCACTACGAATATTATTTAATTTGAATGGGTCAATAATAAGGCCCACGATTTTTTTTGCTGGAATTTTAAATAATTCCTCTGGTAATGGTACCTCAGGTACTAATGGCAAGTTAGCAGCTTTAATCTTTTTATATGCCAAGAACATAGACAATGGTGTCTTACTTGTTCTAGATACACCAATAATAACTACATCTGCCTTTTCAAAACCAGATGGATTTTTACCATCGTCATATTTTACGGCAAATTCAATGGCTTCTACCTTTTTGAAATATTCTTGGTCAAGCTTATGAACCATACCAGCTGTCATGCGAGGCTTTGTGGATGCAACAGTACCTACAGCATCGAGAACTGGGCCCATAATATCTACAGCAGGAATATTGTATTCCGCTACTTTTTCATGAAGATATTTGCGCAAAGACTCAGATACAATGGTATGACAAATAACATGATTACCACGTTTTGCATCTGCTATAACTTCATCAATTTGGCTTTCACTATCAATATAAGGAATACGAACAATTTCAATTTGTTCCTTATCATATTGACTTGCCGTAGCTCTTGCTACAGCCTCTGCGGTCTCCCCAAGGGAGTCCGATATTGCATAAATAATTTTTTCTGCCATTCTATCAACCTCAATGTATGCTACATTCTAAAAATACTTTCGCTACCGTCGTTTTAGATACACGGCCTACAACCTTTAAGCGTTTCTTGTTTTCCACATCTTCGCGAACGACGACAGGTAAACAATCCACCTCATAATCTATCATCTTCTGAGCAGCCTCTACCAATGTATCTGTAGGCTCCACAGTTATAACCTTACTTACAGGGGTCATAATCATAGATATAGGCATGGTGTGCGAATCTGTTTGCCCCATTGAGGCACGCAACAAGTCCTTACGGGATACGACACCTACTAAATAGGAATCATCACACACTAAAATGGTCCCTACATCCTCAGTAAATATAGTAACAATCGTGTCATACAAACTTGTATCCCCATTGACTACGACTGCTTGGGATAATACATCACTTACCAGAAATGACTTTAATCGCTCCGCTGTTTGTGTTTCTTTTGAAAGCCCCACATAGTAGTAGCCTACATTAGGACGTGCATCTAAGACACCTAGCATAGTTAAAACAGATAAATCTGAACGCAATGCAGATCGCGTAACCTCTAAATGTTCAGCAATAGCACTACCTGTAACAGGTCCTTCTTCACGAACGATTTGAGCAATTTGTTCTTGTCGTTTCGACAGTTTCACACGGTAACCCCCTTTCATCTCTGTTTGTATTATATCCTAAGTTACCATTCAGAAAAAGAGGAGACCTACCGGCCTCCTCTTTTAATATAACTATATTATTACCAAGTTAAATCATCAGTTTCTTGACGACCACGACCAGTCATAGCATCAAGCATGATTCGTTGTTCTAATTGAGCCACTATTTTCTTAGTGCTTACAACTGCATCTGGATTAACAGAAATGGAGTCGATACCGCTCTTCACAAGGAATTCGCAAAGTTCAGGGTATACACTTGGTGCTTGGCCACAGATGGATACAGTTTTACCATCTTTATGTGCCACTTCGATAAGATGACGAATCGCTCTACGAACAGCTAAATTACGTTCATCGTAAATATGTTGAACTGTTTCGTTATCGCGGTCACAACCGAGAACAAGCATTGTCAAATCGTTAGAACCAATGGAATAACCATCTACATATTTATTGAATTGATCAGCTAAGATAATATTTGCTGGAATTTCAGCCATGAGCCAGATTTTGAAATCTTTACCGCGTACAAGGCCTTCTTGAGCCATCAAATTAGTTACAAGTTCAGCTTCCTCTACAGTACGGCAGAATGGAATCATAACTTGTAAGTTTTTAAAGCCAAATTCGTTACGTACTTTTTTGATTGCTTCTAATTCTAATTTGAAAGCAGGTGTATATTTAGGATCGTAGTAACGAGAAGCACCACGCCAGCCAAGTAATGCGCTGGATTCATGTGGTTCGTATTTGTCGCCACCTTTAAGATCACGGTATTCGCTAGATTTAAAGTCGCTCAAACGAACCACAACTTGGCGAGGAGCTAAAGCTTGGCAAACTTTACGCATACCTTCTGCCAATGTATTTACAGCGAAATCACTGCGACCTGTTTCGATAAGGTATAATGGATGTTCATGGATGAAAGTAGTCCAAATGAACTCTTCACGCATAAGACCGATACCATCACATGGTAATACACCATGTTTTTCAGCCAAGTCAGGGTCGCCTAAGTTCATGTAAATCTTAGTACCTGTTACAGGAACAGATTCAGCAACAACATTTGCAGTAGCTTGTGCTTCTGGCTTTTTAACGATATCTTCTAATACGCCATCATATACGATACCATTTGTAGCATCAACAGTAATCATTTGACCATCTTTAATGGATGTAGTCGCTTCATGGCTACGGCTCTTAGTACCTACGATACAAGGAATACCAAGCTCACGGCTAACGATGGACGCATGGCAAGTCATACCGCCTGCATCAGTAACAATAGCTTTCGCTTTCTTCATTGCAGGCACCCAGTCAGGAGCTGTCATAGCTGTGACGAGGATTTCGCCTTCTTTGAACTCATCAATATCCTCAGGATTGATGATAACATGAGCTTTACCTGCTGCATTACCAGGGGATGCTGGTAGACCTTTTACGATAATATCGCGATTACCTGCATCTAATGTGCTAGGTTTTTCGGATACTTCTGGTTTTTCTTTGCGGGACCAAACTGTTTCTGGACGAGCTTGTAAAATCCAAATTCTACCGTCTCGTTCATCTACGCCCCATTCCATATCCATGTAGCAACCATAATGTTTTTCGATTGCTTTTGCATATTCAGCAAGCTCTAGAACTTGAGCATCTGTAATCACTTGTTGTTTAGCTTCATCTGCTGGAACAACTTCTTCAACGCAATCGCCGTCAGCTTTACGAACTAAACGGATATTTTTGTCATTAATCATGCGGTCTGTAATTTCCATTTTAGCTTTATCTACACGGAAATTATCTGGTGTAACGGTACCTTGTACAACGTATTCACCAAGACCCCAAGAACCTTCAATAAGAATATTGTTATCATTGCCTGTTACAAGGTCAACAGTAAACATTACGCCAGCAGCTTTAGAGAATACCATCATTTGAACAGCTGCACTCAATGCTACTGTCATATGATCGAAACCTTGTTTTACACGGTAATATGTTGCACGGTCTGTGAAAGTAGATGCGTAGCATTCTTTTACTTTTTGAATAATAACATCAGCACCACGTACATTTAAATATGTATCTTGTTGGCCTGCGAAACTTGCATCTGGCAAGTCTTCTGCTGTTGCACTAGAACGAACTGCTACGAATGGATTTTCTTCGTTTACTTTTTTACCAAGTTCTTCATAAGCATGACGGATAGCATCTGCCAATTCTTTAGGCATTTCTTCTTCGCAAATCATGCGGCGAATTTTAGCACATACTTCACGCAATAATGCAGAATTTTCTACATCATCTAACGCATCAAGTTCAGCGCGGATTTTATCTTCCAAACCTGTTGCTTTCATAAACTCACGATAACCATGAGCAGTTGTAGCAAAACCGTAAGGTACAGGTACATTAGTGGAGGATGTCAATTCCCCTAAAGAAGAAGACTTACCACCAACTAAATTAACATCTTCACGTTGTAATTCATCAAACCAAAGTACGTATGCTGTTTCGCGATTCATGTGAGAACCTCCTAGATTAATTAGTGCAACACATTAAACCTTTTACACATAAATAGTATACCTTAATTTAAGATCTGTCAATTTATATGAGGATTATTATGCAACAAAAAAGATGATTGCCTAATACTAGACAATCATCTTTTAGAATGTACTTATTACTTAATTGTTATTTCTGCCTGGCTGTAATAAAAATAGATACATTCCAATCATCAAGAATTCAAAAATAGTATCATTCATAAAAAGGCTTAAAAGTATTAATACTATGAAAATTGGATATACCCAAAATGGAAATCCTATATCATAGGCTCTTCTCATACCAGTCATAAAAAAGAATGTAAATCCATAAATGCCAAAAGAATAACCTAAGATTAAATATTTAATCCCTTCAACAATATCTGTTGATTGCATTACATCGCTACCAAAACTAATTAATAAAATACAACACATAAACGAAAAAGCATTGCCGAAAAAATAGAATAAGCGACCTAATGGTACCTCTGGATCTAAATATTTAATAGCAGGAAACGAGCGATTTCCATCATGTCTCGGCTCCCAAGGT
>NZ_CALJSP010000014.1:0-56572 GCF_937975875.1 Veillonella dispar
AGGAAAGTGTTTTTTATTATTATATTTATATTGAGATAAAATAATAAAATAGTTATTATATCTATACTCGAATAAATAATAAATTAGTTATTATTTCTATATTAGTCTTAATTATATATTTTATACAATTTAATAATACTATATTTATATGTAAACGGCTAGCCTATATGCTTAAAATAAAAGAATTATTTATATATTTCTTAGTTTTAGATGATTTTTAGATATATTGAAAGCTATGTATTTGTAGAAATAGATGATTTATTAATATTGATTAAGGAATACAAAAAAGTGAGTCCTCCACTGGAGAACTCACTCTTTATAAATTTACAATGCTCATAAGTATATGATCTAGTAGGTATTATTCTTTTTCTTCTGTTTCTTGTACTACAATAGGTTCTTCATAGGTAACAAGAATTTTATCGATACGGGTATTATCCATATCTACAACTTCAAAGGTATAGCCATTCCATTTTGCTTTGTCCAATTCTTTTGGAATGCGACCGAAAAGAACATTTAAGAGACCGCCCATTGTTTTGTACAAGTCTTTTTCTTCGCCTGGTAATTCTTCATCGATGTGGAAGAATTCTTTGAATTCATCTACGTCGAGAAGGCCATCTACAAGCCAGGAACCATCTTCGCGTTCAACGATTTTATTTTCTTCTTCCTTGATTTCTTCTTCACCGGAAGGCATGAGACCTACGATTTCTTCCATGATGTCATGTAAGGTTACAAGACCGCTGAAACCGCCGTACTCGTCGAGAACGATAGTTTCATGAACGCCTTCTGTACGGAGTACGTTCAACAATTTCATGAGGGTAATGGATTCTGGAATGAGTAACGGTTCTTTCAAGCAAGATTCAATAATATCATGAATGGAACGTTCGCTAGGACGTTGCATGATTTGTACCAATACGTCAGATACGGTAATGAGACCTTTTAATTCGTCCAAGGAATCAGTACCTACAGGGATGCGATAATGGTTGGCATTTTTGAGGACTTCCATAATTTCGTCCTCTGTACCGTTAAGGTCGATCCATTTGAGCTGCGTACGAGGTGTCATGATGTCACCAGCGTTCATATCTGCCAAGTGGAAGATATTTTCTACGAGGATAGGTTCCTCTTCTTCGTAAGCACCCATGGCAACGCCTTCGGTAAGCATTTTGTTGATTTCAGATTCTGTAACAGGCGCCTCTTCTTTCACAGTAACGCCTAGTAATTTTAAAAGAAATTCTGTAGAAACACCGAGGAAGCTAACAATAGGTTTCAATGCTACAGATAACCAGTAAATCGGTTTAGATACAACAACGGCAATGCTTTCAGGACTATTTAATGCTAAACGTTTTGGTACAAGTTCGCCAATAACGAGGGATAAATAGGTGATGATAGCAACGATGAGGAAGGAGCTAATGGATGCTGCATAGGGCTCAATACTTGGAATATTAGCTACTAAAATCTCTTCTAATGGACCAGAGAAGGTCGCACCAGAATATAAACCAGTTAAAATACCAACGAGGGTAATACCAATTTGAATAGTAGAAAACATATTATTTGGATTCTCTGCTAATTCAAAGGCTTTTTTTGCACGCTCATTGCCTGCCTCTGCCATTTCTTCGAGTTTACGTTTTTTAGCATTGACGATGGCCAATTCCGTCATAGAGAATAAGCCGTTTGCTATGATTAATACGATGATAATTATAAAATCTAAGGTCAGATCACTGTCCATGTAAGTAGACACTCCTTTTTTATGACATATCATTCTGCACATGAGAATATTAAAATATTACTCTTTAGTATACCATATTAGCATCAATAAATGTTTGACACAATAAAAGCACCCAAAAGGGTGCTTTTATTGTATACTATAGGTGTTACTGCCCCAGACTGGTAACAGAAAGGGGGTGAAAACGTGTTTGACACTTTGATTTCCTTAATAGTATCCATCGTAGCAGGTGTAACCTGTCACTACATCTGCAAGTGGCTAGATAGATACTTTCGTCAGTAACTAGCACAAAAAAAGGAGGGCCGCCACCCTCCTTTTTTGTTTGCGTGAAAACGTGTCTCACATTGACTTCCTTTGTCATATATTATGATACATGATTACCTTTAATTTGTAAATATTGCTCTAATAAGGGTATAGTATATATAAATATCAATTTAGTATTAAAAATAGGTCATACAATTGGGAATTCATGATGGGATTAGATATATGACAAGTGAACAGGAATGGGAACAGGTTTTACAAATAAAAACAGCAGGCCGCGATGATAGTCGGTCTGATACAGAGCATCATCCTTACGAGCCGACAGATTATTGCGTCCTAGAGCGGTTAGCGAATAGCGGTCATATTCGCAAGAAACATACCCTCATCGATTATGGCAGTGGTAAGGGCCGTGTTAGCATTTTTATGGCTTACCAAACGGGCTGTTACTCTATCGGCATTGAATACGATGAACGACTCTATGAAAGGGCTCTTATCAATGGTGAAAGCCCAGCTGCTCGCAATCGTGTAAGCTTTGTGCATGGTGATGCGGCTCTTTATGAATTGCCAGACCAAGTAGATCGTTGTTTTTTCTTTAATCCCTTTGCGCTCCATACGATTAAGCGGGTCTTAGGAAATATCTTTGATTCCCTGTATCATCATCCGCGGGAGATTAAACTATTTTTCTACTACGTCAACGAAGAGGTAGAAAACTTCTTGAATAACCATGTGCGATTAGAACAGGAAGAACTCATTGATTGTAGTGATCTCTTTGAAGAAAATGATAATAAGGAACGAATTTTAGTGTATTCCGTTAACTTGTTTTAGTATATTCTGTCAGCTTATTTTAATGTATTCATTCTATTTATTTTAGTATGTAAGAAACCTCAATGTTGAAGGCTTGTTTTAGTGGTTCTAAATTTGTACGACTAGGACATTATTCAAATTGAGGTTTTATTCTATTTTTAAGGAACTTTCACCTAGATTATTAAGGAAAAAGCAGATAAATTCTGATATAATAATATATTAGAGATTATAAAATCAAATTATTTTTTATGGTTCTATACATTGATTCGTATGCACTAAGTTAGTGGATAGGGCTGAGTGTATTGAAGACTGGAGGTACCCGTGGAAATCATCGATACAGCATTGATTGAACGTATTCGCAAGGCCTTAATTAAACGTTATGATCGAGATCAACAGATCCAACAAATGATAGAAGAAATCGGTGCCGAAGAGGGACTCAACGAGTCTGAATTAGCTATCGTTTACCAAGCTTATTTAGAGGTTAAGGAACGCGTTTATTACACATCCTCTCTCGTAGATTTATGGAATCAAATTGAAGAGGTTCAAAAACGGATGTCCATGTTACATACCTATGATTCTCTTGAAGAGGATTTATTTGGCAATGTGTTAGGCGACGATCAAGATGATATCATCATTGCTGATAAATCGTATCTTGGTAAGGGTGCTAGTCATAATAACGACGTGTACGCTATGGAACAGGTCCAATTATCGGATATTCCTGCGCAGCATGACTCTACAGTGGGCATGAACCATATTAAATTGAACGTATTGCATTCTATGGGCGGTCTTTTTACAGGATCTGGTGAAAGCTCCCAACATGAGATATCGGACCTTGATGAAGACATTGTAGAGCATATGGATGTAAATCCACTAGACGGTGTGGAAAGCTTAGAAATTCATCACTTAGATGAAGAAAATCCGTTTGATACAGAAAATTCTGTGTTGCTTTCAGAATCTAAGAATACAGAAAAATCTCGTAATAGCAAGAATAATACTAATCAAACAGATAGTATTACATCTAAAAATGATAAGGTATCTAATAAATCCTCAGATGATATGGATGAGGACGAAGAGTATTTGTCTTCCATTGATCCATATACAGCAGTAAATGCTTTATTATTCGGTAAGTCTGGCTTAGATTCAGATAAAGCCAATAAGAAGATGGAAAAGCTTCTTAAAAAGCAATTGAAACGCGTAGATGATGAATGGGCGCGTATCAATGGAACTGACGATACATCTAAAAAATCTAAGGATTATAAAAAATTCAAAGAAGATAAGAAATCTAAAGGTGACAAGAAACCCAAAGAGGATAAAAAGTCCAAAGATGATAAAAAGTCTAAAGAGGATAAAAAGTCTAAAGAGGATAAAAAGGACAAAAAACATAAAAAGTCTAAGAAAGACAAACATTCTAAATCCGAAGATAAGTTAAAGAAAAAGAAAGACAAGGCTGAAAAGAAGCTTAAGGTCTTAAATGACAAGTTAAAAACCGTCTTTTTAGGCGATACTTTCAGTAAAAAAGATAAGAATAAAGACAAGAAAAAGGATAAAAAATCCAAAAAGGATAAATCTGAAAAAAAGCAAAAACGATAGTTTCTGTATGGAATAGTAAGGCCTCTGAACAGAGGTCCAAGGAGAGTACTAGTGCTAAAAAATCGGCAAGTGCTGGAACTATCGACCGCGGATGCGGTAAATGCAAGCGATGTAAGGGATCTAAATGTAAGAAATATCCAACATAATTATAGTTAGGTAATATAGAGTAGTTACGTTATATGAAGAACAGTAGGGGTTAATGATGAACCGATGGCAACGATTATTTGAAGGCATAAAGACAGAGATTAAGATGTTTATCTTTTTCTCTGCTTTGTTGACTGCATTTAGAATCGTGTTTCTTGCAGTATTTCAATCACAGCTAGCATCTGTGACGATGGAGAATATCCTTACGTCCTTATGGCTAGGCTTTAGATTGAGTCTCAAGACAGTCGGTTCTTTATGTTTACTAGTCTTTTTAGGGGGCACATTGGTACATACCTTTGTACCTAAATGGCCGTCCTTACGCATTAAACAGGTTGTGTATTCCATAGCAACTGTACTGTTGACCTTCCTATTTTTAGGCCGCATTCCGTTCTACAAAATATTCAATTCCTCTTATAATGCGATGCTCATTAATGGTAAAAATGATGATATCAGCGCCATTATCAATACAGCCATCAATGAATATAATGCGTTGATGTATATCGTTGGGGCCGTAGTATTGAGCGCAGCCCTTTGTTATTTCCTCGTTAAATTCTTGTCGTGGGGTACAAAGAAATATAGTGATTACGCTGATACTCAATTAGTTTGTCCTACTTGGTATCCAAAGACGAAGAAAACGCAGTGGATCACAGGTATTGGATTGACTGTAGCTATCGGTATACTAGGTCTATTCTTTAGATTTGGTGGTGCTTTTAACTATACGAATTCCATTAACTGGGAAAGTGCGGCACGCCTCAGTTCTAATTTGTTAAACGAGACCATCCTCGACGATGTGCAGGCTCTTTATCGTGTTAAAAGTATTGCAAAACGCGCGGATGAGTTAGAGGTTATCAACTTAACTCCTCAAGAATTGAGTGAGAAAATCAGTGCCATTGGTGGAACATTTAATGGTAAGGATTTTGATGGTTCTTTCACAAGAACTATTACGACAGAGCGTTTAGCGGAGCAACCACAGTCTATCAATATCGTTCTCGGTGAATCCTATGGTTTGTGGCCGTTCCTCTCTGAATACAACGAACCTGGTGCGTACCTCGTTGAACAAGGTCGTAAATACGCTGCCAGTCCTCAAGCGATGAGCACGCAGCTCGCTCTTGCCCAAGGTACAGGCACGATGCCTGCTATCAATGGTTTACTTACAGGTATGCCTGACACAGGTCTATATCCTAATTACGAAGGTGAAAGTTTTAAACAACCGTATGGCTTAGGCATTGGCTCTGTTATGAAAAAGCTAGGCTATAAAACTGTATTCTGGTACGGCGGATTTAGTACATGGCAAAACGTGAAGAACTTCACCTTGTCTCAAGGCTTTGACGAATTCCACGATGCGTCTGAAATGCCTAGCGAAGACAGCAATGCCTGGGGTGTAGGCGATAAAGACTTGTTTAAAGCGATTTCTGCGTATATGGATCAACATAGAGGGGAAAAAATCCTCAATGTCATCATGACCACCTCTAATCATCCGCCGTATAGCATCAATGTAGCTAAGGAAGGGTATGATGTGAATAAGGTAAAAGGCCATTTACCTGATACAATTGCAGAAACTGACAAGCAATTGAACGAAATGGGTCATATTTGGTATGCAGACCATGTGATGGGCGAGTTTATCGCCAGTGAAGAAAAAGCAGATCCATCAGCGCTCTTCGTTATCACTGGGGACCATAGCGAACGATTTACCTTTGCTCGTGAAGTAGGTCCTAATGTGGCGTCTACGATTCCGATTATCTTCTATGGTCGCGGTATTCATAAAGACTGGCTTGCTCCTAATGCGTTTGGCATGAGCATTCAAATTATTCCAACCTTGGCAGAACTAGCGGGTCGACCTGGTCAAACCTATGAAGCGATGGTGCCAAGCTTGTTTACACAAGAGGAATTTGTCTTTAACCATAGACTATATCTAGATAACAGTGGAAAAGTTATGGAACAAGGCACAAATATGCCTCAAGCCTATGGGGATGTGATTAAGAACATGCGCGAACTCGCGGCATGGCGTATTAAGCACGGGGATAGTATTCAATAATTTTTGTATATGATACATATGGTAGATATCATATTTGTATCTACCATATGTATCTACATAGTAAATTAAAGGGATTTGTAAGTTAAAGGATGATCTATGAGCACTGTGACGGCTATTATCTTAGCTCGCAACGAAGAAAAACATATTGTAGATTGTATTAAAAGTATTCAATTTGCTGATGAAATATTAGTTATTGATGATGGAAGTACAGATCAAACGGTACCTCTTGCTACTAACTTGGGGGCTAAAGTTATACCACATCCTCTGAATGGAGATTGGTCACAACAACGGAGATTTGGTATATCTCAAGCAAATTCTGAATGGATTCTATTTATAGATTCGGATGAGCGTGTATCTCCTCAATTAGCAAAATCAATCCAAGAATCTATTAAAGGAGAGCCAAAGGCTTATTGGCTACGAAGATATAATTTATTCCATCACAATCCAGCTACTCATGGCGTAGTAAGACCTGATAAGGTTTTGAGATTAATGCCTCGTGAAGGGGCTACAGTGGAGGGGGCAGTCCATGAGACTTTTATTAGTCCTTATCCACAAGCTACATTAGAAGGTAAATTGTATCATTACACTTATGATAACTGGCATCAGTTCTTTGAAAAGTTCAATAAATACACTACAGCAGCGGCCAACAAGTACAAGGAACAAGGGAAATCTTGTAGTTTTTTAGGGGATATTATATTGCGTCCAACATGGGCATTTTTTAAGATATATATTTTGCAAGGCGGCATATTAGATGGAAAAATAGGTTTTCTATTATCTATCTACCATATGATGTATACCATGACGAAATATGTAAAATTATATTATTTAAACAAATCTAATGGGCAATTATAATCAGTAATTTAGTATAGTAGATTACTATGGAGAATTATTGTTCTTGACGTAGATATGGAAGTATAAATGAGTGAACAATTTTTTCTATCCCTACAACAAAATATAAAACTAATGCTTTGGGCTCCTATATTGAGCACCATCTTTCGAATCATATTCATGTTTGTGTATAATCCTTATCCCACATGGAAGGGACGCTGGAAATCTGTATTAGGTTCATTGCGTTACGGCTTCTGGTGGGGCATGGATTTTGATGCTTATGTATTCTTATTACCCTTAGTATTGGTGACGCTCCCTGCATTATTATTTGATGGGTATCACCAAATAGAAGATACTGTACGGTTAGTGGGATTAACTATTTATTCCTGCATACTTTATGCAGCTTTTGCAGGAAAAATGATTTTTTATAAGCATTTCCATGATACGTATAACTATATGGTTCATTATGGAAATCATGCAGAGAAACGTAATTTGATTGATGTATTCTTTAATCAAGATCGAGGAATTCTCGTCATTTTAGGCTTGATTCCTATTACGTTTATATCCTGGTACATGGGAGATTTCTTCTTATCCTTGCCATCTATACCTTATCCAACTATTGAAGGAACTTGGCCTACTGTAGCTTGGAATATAGGTCTTGTGGCTGCCTCCGTTTTGGGATTTTATTGGTTCCGCTATGGTGGAACCTTATCTCATGATGATAAACCAGAATGGGATACGATTCCTACAGTGGTAAAAGAGGATATATTCTTTGCTCGTGCTACAGTGCCAGATCTATGTGCCTTAGAAACGGTGCTAAAACATCCCCTTCGTGATGAATATACCGCATCTGCTGAGGACATTGATGACGCAATTCACCGTATTGTTCCTAAGGAATATAAAGATTCTTGGCAGGATTTGAATACACCGCTTCATGCATTCAAGCGCGTTGCATCAGGTCCTCGTATTGATAAACCACAACATATATTCTTTATTGTTGGTGAAAGTATCCCACAATGGTCTCTTGATAAACCTTATAAGGAACTTAATATATGTCCTGGTTTATGGGATTTTAAAGATAATCCACATACGGCACAAGTACCTAATTTCTTGCCTGCCGGTAATGTATCTCGTCCATCCATTGTGAGTCTGTTATCTGGTGTCTATGATGCGGGTATGGAAATCAATGAACGGGAAGCCTTCTGGCATGAACCATTGCCGACTTCTTTGGCATCTCAAATGAAGCGATTAGGTTATGATACGATTTACTGGTATGGTGGTAATGCATCGTATGGTAACTTTAATCACTTTGGTAAGGCTCAAGGATTTGACCGCGTAGAAAGTGCTTCCGTTTTTTGTGGTCCCTATGCACCTAAGACTTGGGTAGGCGTTTATGACCATGTATTTTTAGAACATATTGAAGAGAAAATCAAATCTTTAGAACATCCTACATTCCATTTTATTTATACTACATCCAATCATGGTCCTTATAAAATGGAGGATTCCTTATTAGATTATGATCCTGAACAGGTGATGCCAAACCTTGGAGATGATTTAAAATCCAACAAGAAACGCAATAAGGAATTGGCTACCTATCGCTATAGTGATAGGGCGATTTTTAACTTTGTTAATGCTATGAAAGAGGCATTTCCTGATAGTTTATTCGTTGTTACTGGTGACCACTCTAATCTATTTGGCTCTTTGAATAATACATCCTTAATTCAACGAGACTATACGTTGCGCGATACATTCTGTACGGTAGGACTATTGCAACATCCTGCTTTCACTAAGGACAGTATTACGGCATCCATTGGCACGCATATGAGCCTCATGCCTACGATCATTGAAGCCATTGCACCAAAGGGTTTTAAATATTATTCCATTGTGCCGTCCTTGTTTGATAAACAGCCCGATACGTTAGTTACGCCGTACCAGTGGATTACGCCGCATATGATGGGCGATGTTCGCATGGATTATGGTGAAAGCAACACACCGTCTTATAAACCGGTTGAGCCAATTCGGCCTATTGATAATCACGGGGATGATGCTCGTGATTGGACATTGTTGACCATGTGGCTCATTAATCATGAAGACAGTATGAATAAGTCGTAGTATAATTAAACAATAATATCTATTGATGTATATGTAACCAGTATTTCGTATACATCAATAGATGCTACTAAATGTGTATTGATATGTGTATGATAGGAGGAACCTATGTCTATAATCAATGTTGTAGGCGCCAAAATTTGGGGTGGTGGCGAACAATATGTATATGATATTTGTAAACAATTACAACAGAGACATAGGACTGCCTATATCTTAGTGGACCAATCGAATGAAGATATGCAATCTCGCTATGCTCAAGTGGGCTATGTGATGACGGCCAATCTTTATACCTTGAAGGGTTTTCTATCTGTTAATGCAGTAGCTAAACAGGTAAAAGCACAAGGGATTGATACGATTGTATGCCACTCTGGTAAATATATCTTATTCTGTATTGCCCTTAAGCAGTTAACAGGTGCTAAGTTAGTGTTTATTAAACATAATCTTGTACCTGGTAAAACAGATATGTATCATAGATGGATCAATGCACAAGTGGATGCCTTTGTTTGTGTATCTAAACTCGTTTATGACGACCTTATGACGCCTGTTATAAAGGATACTAGCAAATACCATGTTGTATATAATGGTATCGATCCGGACCGATTCCAGTCCTTTTCAGATGCAGTTCCTATGAAATCCAAGGTTAGAACCTTTGGCTATAGTGCGCGTATTACAGAACGAAAAGGTTTATATCTGATTTTAAGTGCCCTTGAACAGATTCATCAAAACAATCCAGATGTTCGATTGATTATATCTGGGGCTGGTACAGAGGATCAAATTAAAAAACTAACAGACTATATAGAAGCGCATCAAATGCATTCTTATGTTGAATTTATAGGCTTTACACGAGATATTGAAGGTTTATATAGATCAATTGATTGTTTACTATTGCCAACAATAACACGGGAGGCCTTTGGTCTCGTTATCTGTGAGGCGATGTATTGCGGTGTACCAGTCATTACAAGCAGTTCTGGGGCTCAGCGAGAAATCATAGACGATGGAGAATCTGGATTTATTGTAGATCCGCTGAACGAACACACATTACAACAGGCTATGGAACATGTGATGAGTGATGATGTAAACTTGCCGAAGATCATCACCAATGCACGACATGTTGTAGAGGAACGATTCATGGTTAATCGTGTGGCCCATGAATTAGTTACGATTATAGATAATTTACATTCCACGAATCATTGATATATTTGTAGTTATATGAGTGGATAGGAGTATGAGATGGGATATTTACAAACACAATGGCAGCGAGGCCGTAAGATTTATGGCAAACGTAGTTGGAGGGAAACTAGACGTACTTTCCTTCATACAATGCGCTCTATCCGCAATAAAGGGGAAATTGAGGCACTAGAGACCTATTTTGCAAACTATACGCCTGATCCAACCTTATTAGACCGTCAAGTTGGTTTATTTGAGTTAATGACACGATTTTTCTTGTTTAAAAGCTCAACACCACAGGAACGATTAGAGGCTATTGTTAATCATTTTGATTATTTAAAAGATGTATTTACAGACGAAGCGATTCGTGAAATGTACTCTGTAGATCCAGATAATATTTACGACGATGTTAGTCGTATGAATCGTGGCTTTATCGTATGGGAATCAGAAGACCTTGATATGGTAGCGCGCTTATATTATGGCCCTGGTCAGCGTAAAGAAGGCTTCTTAACCTTGTTACTAACCTTGGGTAAACAAGGCGTATACCATGCTAATTTCCGCTTTGGCAAAGGTTTTAATGGGGAACCTGCTATGTGGATTGGCACAATTCAAGGCTATAAAGATGGTTTAGATAATGCTAAAACAGTGACTAAAAAGATGTTTGGATATCGACCAAAAAACTTTATCATGTTCTTATTGCGCCATATTGCAGTCATCTGTAAGGTAGAATCTATTTACGCTGTTTCTGATGAAGGCTTTTACGCAAATACCCACTTAGTTCGCGGTCACCGTGCTAAGGTAGCTGAGCTAGATCCATTGTGGGAGGAATCTGGCGGTGTTGTATGTAGTGATGAACGGTTCTTCAAAATTCCATTAGAGGAATATCGTAAACCCATTGAAGAGATTAAATCACAAAAACGTAGTCAATACAGAAAACGTTATGAATTACTCGATCAATATGAACAAGAAATTCAAAATCATGTACGACCATTGTTACGAGTAAAATAATATTTATACAGCAAATAGATATTTATAAACTAAATAGATATCTATAAAGTATAGATGTTAATATGATAAATAGTAGATTGTAACTATGTAGGGGAAAAGAGGTTAGTATGCAATCTTGGATACTTAAAAATTCTGAAATGGTACTAACCGTACTTATTTCAGTTATGATATGTACGACACGGTCATCCATGGCATTAGGTAATTTACTATATGGCCTCATTATATTGATGACCTTAATAACGTGCTGGTATAGGCGACATGAAATCTCCATACCTCAATCGATACGCCAATATGGATGGGCTTATTTAGGCATGTTACTATGCGTATTGCCGTCCGCATTAATCAGCAATGATATAGCGGTGACTACTAAATATTTCTTTAATATTTGGGTTTGGAAGGTATTAGTCATCGTACCAATTCTGTTATTTATTAAAAGTTCTCGCAAATTATACGCCATATTATCAGTATTCTTTGTATATATGGGTATCGATGCTGTATCTGCCTTTGCACAGTATCTATTGGGCTATAATTTAGGTCCAGGAGGTCGTGCAGGTGGTGTTATTCATGGCTCTATGATGGGGCTAGCCATGTTGTTGACATTGGCCTTTCCATTGGCTTTAATTGCTGCTTATGATAAAGCATTTCCTTCGTATGTAAGAAAATCTGCTGTATTTTCTTTGCTTGGCATGCTATTAGGCATGTGGGGGAACCAAAGTCGTGGTTCCTGGTTATTTAATGGCATTAATGGTGCGCTCATTACATTGCGTTATTGCTTTGTAAATATTCGCTATGTATTAGTATTACTTGTAGCTGTTGTAGGTATAGGATATGCATTTAGTAGCAATCAAGCCTATGTAGCTCGTTTTGAAAGTACTTTTAATATAAGCACAGATGGTTCAAATTTGGGCCGTATCTATGTATGGGAAGCAGATAAGCAAATGATTATGGATCATCCTGTAACAGGTGTTGGTCCTGGATTATGGCAAAAAACATATAGAGAACACTATAAATTAAAACAAGAAACTCAAGATCTAGGCCATTCTCATAATAATCTATTGCAAATAGCTTCTGAATCTGGCATATTAGGCCTCATTGGATTCTTAGGATTTTCATTCTTTATATTCTGTAAATCTTTAATACATTATGTTAAATCAAGAAACCCTTATGATTTATCAATAATGGTAGGCTTTATTAGCTATTTGTTTTTGTTTGGATCTATAGATTATACATGGGGAAATTCATCGGGGATCCGCATGTTTTGGATTGTTATGGGCATCATGATTCAATTGAAAATAAATGAGAATCACAAGGCTGTTTAGGAAATATTTACGCATTATTTAATTGGTTTTTATGTCTGATTTAAATAGACTGAGAATCTCCAAAAAACTACATAAAAGATAGCTAAAATCTATGGTTTTTCATAGTTTTAAACTTTTGAATATGATACAATATAAGTAAATATTGGTACATTGTATTCGTATGTTTTAGAGGTTGTTTTCTTGAAAATTGTATTGAGAAAACAACCTTTTTTTATAGTTTGGGGTATTAGTATGAATAGTTATGGATATAATAATCACAACAAGTTGCTTGTTAGTAAATTTATAGTACTTATAGCTGATTATATTTCTATTGTGCTAGGCACATTAGCAGCTTATCATTTGCGGTTAAATTTGCCATTTTTACCGGTGAGTCCACATTTTAAGGTAGATGAAATCTATGTATATGGCATTATACCTCTTGTGTTTCTAGCCATATTACTTCTTAATAATGCATACTCAGTAGTATCTCCTTATTGGGATACGATGAAGAACCTATTCCGCAGTATCACTATTGGCGTCGTTGTATCTATTGTACTCATGTACACAGGTCATGTAATCAACGATGTATCTCGACTCTTTGTTATCTTTGCCTATTTATTTATGCTACTCTTTATCTTTAGTAGTCGTTTTATTGTAGGCAAGATTCTCTCAAAGGCAGGATATTTAAATATACCAGTCCTTCTCGTTGGTGCAGGTAAAACAGCAGAGCTCGTAAAGAAATCCTTAGATCGCATGCCAATTGCTACGTACAAGATTATTGGTTATGTAGATGATAATCCTAAATCCTCTACCATTGCTAAAGAATATCCATGTTTAGGTGCTTTTTCCGATGTTGAACGAGTTATTAAAGATACAGGTGTACAAACAGTTCTTATTTGTGCACCAGGGTTAGAACCTAAAAAGTTAGTATCTTTGATCAATCGATTGCAATTATTGGTAAAACGAGTAGCCTTTGTGCCTGAGTTATTTGGTTTACCAGCAAGTAATATTACGGCTCGGGGCATGATGGAAGAGCAAGCTGTTGTATTGCGCGTACAAAATAACTTGGCTCGCAAGTCTAACCGCATTATGAAGCGCATATTTGATATTGTAGCTACTGTATGTGGTGGCATCTTGATTTTGCCAATTTTAGCCATTGTAGCCGTACTGATTTATCTAGATTCTCCAGGGCCTATCGTATTTGGTCATAAGCGCGTTGGCCAAGGTGGTAAAGAGTTCCCATGCTATAAATTCCGCTCCATGGTGCCGAATGCACAAGAGGCATTAGAGGTATATTTGAAAGAAAATCCTGCAGCCCGTGAGGAATGGGAACGAGATTTCAAATTAAAAGATGATCCTCGTGTTACTCGTATTGGTAAATTCCTTCGCAAAACAAGCCTTGATGAATTACCTCAATTGTGGAATGTTCTCGTTGGCGATATGAGTCTCGTAGGTCCACGTCCTATCGTGCGCGATGAAATCGTGAAATACGGTGAGTATATCAACGACTTTTACCTTGTACCACCAGGGATTACCGGTGTATGGCAAGTTAGCGGTCGTAGCGATACTACCTATGAAGAGCGTGTATTAATGGACTCTTGGTATGTTCATAACTGGTCCGTGTGGATTGATATTGTATATCTTTTGAAAACTGTGTTGGCTGTCGTTAAATCGAAAGGGGCCTATTAATGAAATACGATTATTTAGTAGTTGGGGCGGGCCCATTTGGTGCTGTATTTGCCCATGAGGCGCACAAGCGTGGTAAATCTGTACTTGTTATCGATCGTCGTAATCATATAGCAGGTAATCTGTATTGTGAAAGCAAAGACGATATTAACATTCACGTGTATGGTGCGCATATTTTCCATACCTCCTTAAAGCATGTGTGGGATTATGTGAATCAATTTGCTGAGTTCAATCACTATGTAAATAGTCCTGTAGCGAACTATAAAGGTGAAATGTACAATTTGCCTTTTAATATGAATACATTCTCCAAAATGTGGAATATTCGAACTCCTAAAGAGGCACAGGACATCATTACCAAGCAACGATCTGCTATTACAAGTGAACCTAAGAATCTAGAAGAGCAAGCTATTAGCCTTGTAGGTACAGATATTTACGAAAAGCTCATCAAAGGGTATACAGAAAAACAATGGGGTCGTAAATGTACAGAATTGCCAGCTTTTATTATTAAACGTTTACCTGTGCGTTATACATACGATAACAATTACTTTAATGACCGTTTCCAAGGTATTCCTATGGGCGGTTATACCAAGATGATTGAACGCATGTTAGAGGGTATTGAAGTTCGTTTAGGCGTAGACTTCCTCAAACATCGTGATGAATATGAAGCCTTGGCAGATACGATCATCTATACAGGTCCTATTGATGAATACTTTGGTTATTCTGAAGGAGTTTTAGAATATCGTGGCCTTCACTTTGAAACAGAACGTCTTGAAGAGGAAAATCATCAAGGTGTTGCCGTTGTGAACTATACAGAAGGCGACATTCCGTATACTCGTATCATCGAGCATAAACACTTTGAATTTGGTACACAACCTGTTACATATGTAACTAAAGAATATCCAAAAGACTGGAAAATCGGCGAAGAAGCCTATTATCCAGTGAACGATGTAAAGAATTTAGACCTTTACGCAAAATATGTTAAAAAGGCTGAAACGATTTCCAATGTTATCTTTGGTGGTCGTTTAGGGGAATATAAATATTACGATATGGATAAGGTTATTGCTAGTGCCTTGGCATTAGTAGAAAAAGAGTTAGCCTAATTTTTCATATGGTAAGTAGATAGACTTGAGAGACAACACTCATGTAGGAGAGTACTAGTGAATATTAAGATTTTAGTAGCTACACATAAGCAATATTGGATGCCAGAGGATTCTGTATATATGCCAATCCATGTAGGTAGAGAGGGCAAGGCTGATATTGGTTATACCGGCGATCATACGGGGGATAATATTTCCTCAAAAAATGCAAATTACTGCGAATTGACAGGCCTCTATTGGGCTTGGAAAAACCTTGATGCGGACTATATCGGCCTTGTTCATTACAGACGATACTTTACACGCAAAGAGGTGCGTTCCGTAGAGGACAAAAAGAATCAAATTCTTACAGGTCCAGAATGGGAAAAACTACTTTCAGAGTATCCTGTTGTGGTAGCAGATAAGCGTAAATATTATATTGAATCTAACCGTTCTCACTATAATCATGCCCATCACAGCGACGGCCTTGATGCGGCAGAGCAAATCATCGCTGAAAAATATCCAGAATATAGCGCTGCTTTCACAAAGGTTTGTAATCGCACATGGGCGCACATGTTCAATATGTTTGTTATGCGCCGAGACCTATTTGATCAATATTGCGAGTGGATGTTCTCCATCTTGGAAGAGATTGAACATCGCGTCGATATTTCCAATTACGATACATACGAAGCTCGCATTTATGGTTTTGTAAGCGAAATCTTGCTCGACGTATGGATTGAAGCTAATAACATCGACTATAAAGAACAAAATGTATCCTTTATGGAGCCTCAAAATTGGTTGAAAAAAGGTGGCTTATTCTTAAAAAGAAAATTCTTTAAATAATAGACCTATTTGTATTATGGAGAAATTTTTTGATGCGAGAAATTGGTTTTTCGGAAATTAAGCGTGTCGCTTTAGATATTTTAAAAGATGTGGCACATTTTTGTGATACACATGATATTCGATATGTATTAGCCTATGGAACGATGTTGGGGGCTGTTAGACATAAAGGTTTTATTCCATGGGATGATGATATTGATATTATGATGCCACGGGATGATTATAATCGCTTTATTAAGACATATAATGAGCATAACTCAAGATATCAGGTATTTTCTATTGAAAATGATGACACTTATACCTATACAATGGCAAAGGTATTCGATCAAGAAACAGTTATGATTGATAATACATTGTGGCGTAATTTTGATAAAGCAGGTGTATTTATAGATATTTTCCCAATTGATGGGTTACCGGATGAAACACAGGCACAACAAAAAATATTTAGACATCAACAACTTTTAAACTTGTTATTCCATGGGTCTTCTATGAAGTTTACATTTAGTAATCGCTATGTAGACTCTAAAGGTAGCTTTGCTAAGCTAAAAGGTTATATTCGTACATTCTTGAAATTTGGTGCCATTAGCTTAATGCATTTTTTACCAACTACAAGTTTAATTAAAAAGATTAACCAAGATGCACAACAGTATCCATTTTCAGATGCGAAATATATAAGTGTTCTCGTTGACTGTGCAAGTGGTAATAAACGAGAGGTCTATGAAAAGACCTTGTTTGATAATAGAAGTTTATATCCTTTTGAGGATACTGAGTTTTGGGGACTTACAGATAGCGATTTCTATTTAAGTCATTTGTACAATAATTATATGGAAGCACCACCTGAAGATCGCCAGGTACCGCATCATAACTATAGAGTATATTGGAAACAATAAGAGGGGATTATATTATGAAACTATTTACAGTAGGACCAACACAAATGAGAAAGGAAATTCTTGATGTAAGACATCAACAAGTTCCTTATTTTAGAACAGCAGAATTTTCTGAAGTTATGTTAGACTCAGATAAACTGCTCAAAAAGTTTATGAATGCACCAGAAAGCTATAAATCCATCTACTTAACAGCTTCTGGTACAGGCGCATTAGAAGCTACTATTATGAATTGTATGAATGAAACTGACCATGTACTAGTTATTAATGGTGGTACTTTTGGTCAACGTTTCGTTGATTTATGTGAACTCCATGAGATCCCTCATACTGTGATTAAACTAGACGATGGCGAGGAGTTGACTGCTAAACACTTTGATGCAGTAGAAGAACAATCATTTACCTTTGTTATTGCTAATATTGATGAAACTTCTACAGCACAGTTATATGATATTAATTTATTAAGTAGCTTTGCTAAAAAGAAGCAAGCGTACTTGGTGATTGATGCAATTAGTTCATTCTTAATTGATCATTATGATATGGCTGGTAATAATATTGATGTTACTATTTTGAGTTCCCAAAAAGGACTTTGTATTGCACCAGGTATATCTCCTATTGTAATTAGTGACAGATTATATGAGGAACGTGTAAAAAATAATCACATTAAGAATCTTTATTTTGATTTCAACCAATATATAAAGAACTTTACAAGAGGTCAAACACCATTTACACCTGCTGTTGGGGTATGCTTAGAAATGAATAAAGCATTACATTTAATTGAAGAAGAAGGTTTTGAAAACTATTTATCTCGTATTGATAGTGTGGCAAAAGATTTCAGAAATAGAATTAAAGAACTACCAGTATCTCTTCCTACTTTTACTATCAGTAATGCGGTTACACCTATTCGTTTTGAACAACCAATTGCTAAAGATGTATTTACAATTTTGAAGGACAAATATGATATTTTTGTAAATCCTACGGGTGGGGTCAATGAAGACTTTGTACTACGCGTTGCTCATATTGGTGATACAACGATTGAGGATAATAAAATGCTCGTAGAAACAATGAAATCAGTCATTAAAGAGATTACAGGTAAATAATATGGTAAAAGTGATAACATATGGAACATATGATTTGTTTCATGAGGGACATTATAATCTATTAAAGAATGCAAAAGCATTAGGTGATTATCTTATTGTTGGGGTTACATCCGACTATTTTGATAAATCTAGAGGCAAATTTAATGTTCGTGATTCTTTAATGACGCGCATAGATAATGTGCGTGCTACAGGTTTTGCAGATGAAATCGTAGTAGAAGAATATTTTGGCCAAAAAATAGATGATATCAAACGTTTTAATGTAGATATATTTACTGTTGGATCTGATTGGGAAGGCTATTTTGATTATTTAAATGAGTATTGTAAGGTAGTTTATCTACCAAGAACACAAGGTATTTCTAGTACTCAAATCAGAAATTCCGAGAATGTTAGATTAGGTATTATTGGTAATGAAGTTATTTTGGACAGATTTTTAGATGAGTCTAAATTTGTTAGTGGTATTGATATTATAGGTGGGTACACAGAGACAGATGAGACTGATACTATCTATAAATCATATCAGTTTAATGATTTAGAGCAATTTTGTTCATCTGAAAAGTTACTAGATGAGGTAGATGCGGTATATATTAACATGCCTTTATCTAAACGTGGTGCGTATATTGAAAAAGCACTACAAGCTAGAAAACATGTATTAACAGAATTTCCATTTAGTAGTGACCTTGATGAAACATTACGCTTGATAGAGTTGGCGAAATCTTCCAACTTAGTATTAATGGAAGGCTTAAAAACAGCGTATAGCCCTGCTTTTAATAAGTTAATTGCCATGGCTCGTAGTGGAAAAATTGGTAAAATCTTTAATGTAGAGGCTAATTTTACACAAGTTTTAGGTGATGATTTGGCTAATCAAGTTAGAATAGCGGGTGGTAGTATTTTATCTTTAGCATCCTATCCGTTATTGGCTATCTTTAAACTCTTAGGCTTTAATTATAACCGCGTTGATTTTATAAGTCATAAGGTTGATGATGTCGATATTTTATCGAAAATTAATTTCCTTTATGATGATGCGATGGCTTCTGCTACAGTGGCTATCAATGCTAAAGCTGAGGGTGATTTAGTCATATCTGGTTCTAAAGGATATATCTATGTACCTGCACCTTGGTGGAAAACAGAATTCTTTGAAATGCGCTTTGAAGATGTAAACTTGAATCAAAAGTACTTCTATAAATTTGAAGGTGAAGGCTTACGATATGGAATTGTTGAGTTCTTGAAATGTATTAGAGAGGATTCTGAAAGCTTCTTGATGAGCCATCAAGATATAATTGAAGAGGTACGCGTCCTCCATAAGTTTGTATCTGATACCGATGTTACTGTAATTTAGTATGGGATTTGATGAGTATGCAACAATTATCTTTACGAGAAGTTCAGCTAGAAGAGTTAAATCTTCTCAAGGATTTTGACCAATTTTGCAAAAAATATAATTTAAAATATAGCTTATGTTATGGCACATTAATAGGTGCAGCTCGACATAAAGGGTTTATACCTTGGGATGATGATATTGATGTTTGCATGCCAAGACCTGATTATGAACGGTTATTAACCTTAAAAGAGCACTACGATCACGATGGATTAGAGCTAATTGCTAATCCTATCAATCATAGTTTGGATGCAACCTATGCGGCTATAATCAATAAAAATATTCCTTGTGAAAATATATATTCTAATACATTGCGTAGTAAGTATTTGTGGATAGATATTTTTCCTGTTGATGGGTTTAGTGAAGATATGTCTATCATGAAAGAAATTTATGATAAATCGATTTTTTATCAAAAAATACTTACATTAGCTAGTGCTAAGCTATTTAAGGGTAAATCTCTCATCCATGCTTTAGGCAAATTAGTTATTGTGCCATTATGCCGTTTATTTGGTAAACAACGTTGTATCGATATTATGGATCGATTGGCTAAATCCTATGATTATATCACCTCAGAGCATGTTGGTGTAATTGCATGGGGCGAAGGTGTAAAGGAACGATTACCTAAACAAGATTTTGAAAAGATGACTACCATTGAATTTGAAGATCAATCATTCTCTGTTATGTCTTGTTGGAGAGAATACCTGGACAATATGTATGATGATTATATGCAGATGCCTCCTGAGGACCAACGCTGTGGACATAATATTGTTGCTTATAAGATAGAGCGAAAGGATTGAGTATATGGAGCCATTAATTTCTATTATTGTTCCTATTTATAATGTTGAACAGTATGTTGATAAATGTATTCAATCAATACTTAATCAAACCTATCAAAATTTAGAAATTATTTTAGTCGATGATGGGGCAACCGATTGTAGCGGTTCTATTGCAGATTCTTATGCGGCGAAGGATAAACGAATTAAGGTTTTTCACAAAGAAAATGGTGGGCTTTCCGATGCTCGTAATTATGGTTTAGATCATGTTACGGGAGACTATATTTTATTCGTTGATAGTGATGATTTTATAGAAAATACAATGTGTGAAAGATTATTTACTGTAGCGAATAGTATCAATGCTGATATGGTTTCCTGTAATTATTATATCTATAGAGGCGATGATGATATAAGTATACACACTATGTCTGTTCAAGATGATAAACGAACTTTTACAGGCATGGATATGTTGAGATATTATCTATTAAAAACTGAACCATTCGATCTCAATGTAGTATGGAATAAACTTTTTAAATCTGAGTTATTCAATGGGACAGTACTAGTTCGTTTTCCAAAGGGGAGAGTTCAAGAGGATAATTTTACTATTTTCAGGCTATTTTTAAATGCTAATACTATAGTAACAGTAAATGAACCCCTTTATTATTATGTACAACGCGCTGGTAGTATAATGGCTAATTTCAGTAGACGTTTTATGACAGATACAGTAGAGTCCCATATATATATGAGTGATTATATTATGAATCACTGTAGTAGTGTAAAGAATGAGCTGCAACTGTATCTTTTAAATTCCTATGTGGAATTGTCTCGTAGAGTTTGTGCAAATAAATGTAAGAAAGAGTACAATGATTTACTAACTCAATATAAACACTATGTATTAGCTCATACAGTTGATACTAGCCATAACCCATTGTGGAAATGCAAACAATATATAAAGAGGGTATTGGTTAAATTGTATTATTAAATATAAATTATATATATTTGTAAGGTTGTATATTATATATGATTAAAACCCATAGAGATTATCTTGATATTTTTAGATTGATAATACTATGGGGTTTTCTCTAATTATGAAAGCATGATTAGTAAGGTTTGATAGATATTAATGTTAGAGGATGGGTAATGTGAGGAAGAGTTACTCCGTATTAATAGAGAATATATTTTCTCTGCTGACTCTGCGTGCTTTAGAATATGTACTCGCATTTATCTTGGTACCATATTTGATTCGCGTATTAGGACCATTGCATTTCGGGATGATTGCCTTTATGCAAGGTATTATGGAATATTTCCGAATTTTTGTTGATTTTGGGTACTCCTTAACGGCACCAAAGGCAATAGCACAAGCTGAAGAACAGAAGATAGGATCTCTATTTGCCAAATATTTTTATGGAAAAGTATGTATATTAATATTTGTTACCATAGTATTTTTCGCTATTTATAATTTGCAACGTATATTACTAGGAAATATGATTGATATAGTATTATTTCAGGTTATGTACTGTGGAATTATAGGCAATGTTTTATTTCCTGTATGGTTTTTCCAGGGCATACAGAAAATGCGGTATATTACCATCTTAAATATGAGTGGTCGTATCTGTACAATGCTTGGTATATTTTTACTCGTAAAATCTCCAGATGATTATATACTTGCGGCATTTTTACAAGCTTGTACTCCATTAATTGCAGGTATTTTTTCAATAGTTTGGTTAAGAAAACACTATACAGGATTATTTAAATTGCCACCTATGGATGAGATTATTAATTCTTATAAAGAAGGCTGGTCTATATTCGTATCTTCGTTGGCAGTTAACTTGTATACTGCAACTAATGTAGTAGTATTAGGTATGCTTACGAATAATGTTATCGTTGGTTATTATAGTGCTGCTGATAAATTAATTACCTGTGTTCGCAGAGGTATATATGCTGTAAGTGATGCAATATATCCATTTATAAGTAAGATGATGAGAGATGATATTCCCAAGGGATTACAATTTATTAGAAAGCAATTATTCTTGTATTTGCTTATTGGCCTCGTTGGTTGTACATCTCTATTTTTCTTTTCAGATACTATAGTTACGCTACTGTTTGGAGCGGATTATGAGTTAACAGTTGATGTATTACGAATCTTGTCATTTGTTCCATTAGCTGTTGCTATTAGTACTGTATTTGGTGAAGAAACGATGTTACCCCTTAATATGAATAGTGCTTATAGTCGAACTCTAGTGTTAGCAGCATTCTTTAGTTTGTTATCTATATTCCCATTGTGTTATATGTGGGGTGCAGAAGGCGTAGCAATGACAATGCTACTAACAGAATTTCTAATTATGATTGTTATGGGAGGCTTATTATGGAAGCGACTCTTGTAAGATGTATTAACTAGTTTGTGAGGTTTGTCTTAATATGATTAATACAGTATATTATAAAATTCAAGAGCTATTGCTTTGTGCAATGATAATTGCATTACCATTGATGCGGATACCAGATCGGTATACTTTGTTCTCAATGGGTAATAATCTATCGATGATATTTCTTTTCTTTTCCATTTTGTTATTTATTGTATATAGTATATGGAAAAAGAAGACAGAGGTTCCATTTAAACCATATTTTGCTATATCTATCGTTTGGATTGTTTTTTGTACTATTTTAGGGGTATTCTCTTTTCCTTTTTATGATACTGTTATCTATACGTATCTAATTAATACATCTGTTATCCAAAAACTATATGCTCTATTTCCTTCATTCGTAGGTAATGAATTTATTCTACAAGTAAAGTTGATGGTATCTTTAGTTTGGTATTTATTTAGAAACTTTATATTCCCACTAATAGGGTTATTCTTAATTATTTTTAATCTATATAAGGATGATTGTAAAAAAGGTCTCGATACAATTGTTAATGCTGCAAGAATATTAACAATTCTATGTATAGCTTACTCTGTTATAGAGGTTTCTTGGCTATGGAGTGGTTCAGATTATTTAGCTTCTATACTAGTAATGATCAATAATAGCTTATATGACCCTGTAGTACAAAGTGGGTGGTGGCCTCCGGAATTATGGCCAGGTCAACTTAGAAGCCTTGCGTTAGAACCATCCTATTTTAGTATGATTGCGGTGTTTTTGGCACCATTATTAGGTATTCATTATGTAAATTCTAAGAATAAACTTGATATTATATTAGCATTTCTCTTAGTTGTCATGATTTTCTTAACTAGGGCTCGAACAGGTGTTGTTGTTTATCTATTCGAACTGGTTGCGTTTATTGTATTAAGTCTAATATTTAGATATAAATCTTGGTGGAAGTTATGTCTATTTACGATTGGTTTAAGTATTTTTAGCTATTCCTTCGCCATTGTTGGTGACTCCGTAGTAAGCCCTATGATTAAAGCTAGTATTTCTCAAACGACTGCTATTGAAGAAGGACCTAAGTCTGTATCTGTAGAAAAAGCTCTAGATAAGTATATTGATAGCAATGTTAAGTCAGTCAGCAATACTAGTTCTAGATCTAATTCAGCTAGATTTGGTAATACCGTAGCTATGTTTAACGTTGGACTAGATCATTTAGCATTTGGTGTTGGTAGAGGCTTACACTCAAGTTATATGGTTGATAAATTCCCTGATTTTGCTAAAGATAGTGGCGAAGTTAAACGTTGGACAGAAGACGTATTACAAAAAGGCTTTTTAGCATTTGAGTATCCAGTACTTAATGAGTTTGCAGCTATATTGGCATGGTTTGGGTTGATAGGGGAAATCTTGTTTATTACCCCAATTTTATATATTTTATATAGAACCTATAAGATTAAAAAGTATATTAATAACCCTACATTAGTTTACCTATTGGTAGCATTCTTTGGGCAAATTGCATGCTTTATGAGTAATGAATTTATATTGGCTTATCCAATTCTTGTAGGGATTTTGATTTGTTATATTAAATTTTATGAGCATAATGATATAACCAGAGAATAGGGGGTTATTCTAAATAAAGTATAATGTGTATATTGTAACTAATGTTTAAAATATATCGAATATATTTGATATATAGTTTATGGCTTTTCTATCTCATAATTAGTTATAATTTGTATAGCAAAATATTATAGAATGAATATATTGGGAGTATTCATTTCTAGGGGACTACATTAGTTAATATATTGGTTTGGGAGATTTTAATTATGAAAAAATATGTACTTTCAGTTGATAAGAATAGGCCTATAGAGCTTGAAATTACAAATATTTTAGATGATAATAAAGCTATAGTGCGCGGTCGTCTTAATACATATCATTTGGATTATGATGTAGAGACAACTTCTGTTTTATTGAATTTTACGTTGGAAGACGATCGAGAGACTATATATAGTATTAGATTACAAGAAGATGACTCTTTATTAAAATGTTTAGATTGTACTCCTCAGGAGGTATTCTTTAACATTGTTAATTTCTTAGGTGAAGTAATACATAAGGCTAAATCTGTTGGATATACATTAGTTATGAAGTTAGATCATCAAACTTCTAGATTACTTGTAAAGGATTTAACAAAAATTGGTGATGAATATCGTACATTTAATGGAGAACTAGTATATTAAGATAATTCTTAATAACTATATAGTGGAATTAAAAGAAGGTATCAACGGCAGTTGATACCTTCTTTTATGTAGAAATCAAATTGATGGGATACTAAATTTAGATCAACCTATAATATCTTTATTAGATATACGAAGATAAGAAATAGGGATTGAATGTTCTCTTATATAACAAATCTGTTATGAAACGTATTGTATTGTATATTGAGCAGCCGATAGTAGTTGGCTCAGAAGTTGCCATTTTAATGCGAATTTCACCGTTTTTTGGTATAATAAACAAGTATTCCAACGATAAAACGGAGGTAATTCTAATGCGTAAATTTTTATATATGTTAGCAGCTCTACTTGTGTTGATCGGTATTAATACACATGATGTAGAAGCTCGTACCGATGTGTATGCTACTACTTATAATGGTAATAGCTGGTATGTAGACCAAGACTCTGTAAAGAGAGTAGGGGATGTACTCAATTTTACAGTGTACACTACATCTGGCCTTAGCTATAAGGTATCATCTAGCGATAGTAACTATTACAATGCAGATGTATTCTACTATAACAACAAACTCGTTTCAGACAATGGCCAATCTGTATGGAAATCTCCAGGTATGATGGCCGCTATGCGTGTGGCACGTAGATAAAGAATAAAGGCAGCGATTCGATCGCTGCCTTTTGGTCTGTATAAGTGTACTATAGTATCGTTTATCCGTATTTGACGATATATAAGATTAACCCTATAATATAAATAGATAGCCAAGCGAGTAGATCCGTCGGGCTCATCTCAAGAGAATAAATAATTGATGAAATGGCCTTTCAGTTACCTAATTATCTAGGGATAACGAAGGGCTATTTGTCTTTTCCAAGACAAATAAGCGCCACGAGTGCACCAAAAGCAATGACTACAGTCATTACCTCTAGGATTAGCATGATTAACTCATAATCACTCATAGACAACCCTCCCTTCATAGACGAAGAGAGGCCCAACCTCGCTTAACTATCCTATATCAATTATATGGCGAACATATAAGCGAATCAATAAGAATCTATTTATAGAAATATACAAAAATATATATACGTATACGTTAGCAGTAACTATAATTACTGCTTTTTTTTTACTTGTGATAATTTTATAGTTATGTGGCAAATTTCCCTCATATTTACAAGAATATAATTATTAAATATAATTAAATTATTTAATAATAGTTTATAGTGTGTAAATGAGAGAGGGTTTTTATGAAACGTGTGTATAAAGCAAACCTATCTTTAGCGATTGCTCTGACAATTGCTAGCTCTGTAGTGCCCTATGCAATGGCGGGGAGTACATTAGTTACTACACCTAATGGTGCAAATATTACGGTAAACAACGGTGGGAAGTTTAAGGCTGGCGAAATGACAAACTACATATCTACGATTGAAGCAGATACTGGTAGTACAGTTAGTATTGATAAAGCTGTTGCTAATATTGGCTATAATAACAAGCCTTTCATTAGTAGTAAAGGTGGCAGTACAGTTAGCCTTAAGGAAGGCGTTTATGATGTTCAAAATGTAAGCACTCCTGTTGCAGTGGCTCAAGGTGGCACCGTTAATATTGGTGTAGACGGCAATAAAGGTAATTTTACTGGTAATGACTTGTCTTTGGTAGGTGATGTCATTGTTAAAAGCGACCCAAATCATGCATCTGAGATCAATATTGGTATCATTGGCAAAGAATCTCTTTGGGATGGTTTAGCCTTTAACTTAGCAGACAAAGATGCAAAGAATCCAAGTCATATTAATGTATTCCTTGGTGACTATGGTTCTTGGGAGCTTTTCTATCAAGGCGGCTTGCATGATGGAACATTAGATGGTGGTACACAACCTAGCCATGTACATCGACTTGTAGGTTCCAAGAACCGCAACTATGCGAATATGGTAACCCAAAGTGAGCATAATAAGCTCTATGTAGATAAGCTGGAAGGTCATGTAAACTTTATTTACGACCCTAATGATGAAGGTGGCGATACTGAGGATCCAGATTATAAACCACCGACTACAACCTATAATGGTTTGACTCCAGATTCCTTCTGGGGTGGTGATATTCATATTACAAGTGCGGCTCCTGGTGCAGCGGCTCATGTGTATACTACTCAACGAGGCCTAGATATGTCCTCTGAGGCTAATGTGAACAAGATTTTAGATAACTTGGCTCACAAGATGTACTATCATAACTATGTTAATGGTGAAAGAAACCTTCAAGGTACAGTAGCTATTGCATCTGATGGTTCTGAATCTGGTCGTTTTACAGTAATTACATCTGGTCATGCTAAAGAAGGTGATATTACATGGCAAGCCGATAAGGATGGTCAAGGTAAATACGTATATGGTGAAAATAAACCTGTACCGAAACCTCAACCTAAGCCGGAGGTAAAACCAACTCCTAAACCTGAGGTTAAGCCGGTACCAACTCCGACTCCTAAACCAGAGGTTAAACCAACGCCAAAACCTGAGGTTAAGCCAGCACCAAAACCAACTCCTAAACCAGAAGTGAAACCAACTCCAGTGCCAGAGCGTAATTCTCATATTCACGTTATCATGGGTGATTTTGATACACCTCATATGCGCGGTGCCCGTTCTGCTATCATGAGCAATATTAACGGATGGAGAACATTGACAGATAATATGTATCGTCCACGCGTATTGCAACAAGGCGAACCAACAGGTATTTGGGCTCGCGTTGGAGGCGGTAAATATAGCTATGATGCAAAAGGTATTGATACAGATACAACATATACACGCATTCAAGGCGGTTACGATGCTAAAACTGGTAGTGGCTGGACTGTAGGTGGTCAAGTATCCTACCTTCGTGGTAATGATGACTACGTATTCAACGGTTCTGGTAAGGAAAAAGCCTTTGCTGTAGGTGCATATGGTGTGAAAGATCTTGGTAAAGACCAATACATTCACTTTGAATCCCAAGTAGGTCGCGTTTCTAATGCTTTCACAGCTCGCAATGAAATTGGTGAAAGACTGTCTGGCGAGACTAAAGCTAATGCATACTCTATCGGTGCACGCTATGGTAAAACTGTGAAGCTTTCAAATGGTACATACATTGAACCACAAGCGCAATTGAGCTACACTCACTTCGGTGGGGATAGCTTTGATGCGGGTCGTATGCATGTCAACGAATCTGGTGTGAGCAGCACAGCAGGGGGCCTTGGCCTTGAAATCGGTAAAATATTCGGTGCAGGTAATATCTATACTCGCGTTGGTGTAAACCATGCCTTCTCTGGTACTGTAAATACAGCGTACACAACAGGTAATACTACAAAATATACAAAACAAGACCTTAAAGGTACTTGGACCGATCTAGCATTCGGTGGTCGTTATGGCTTCAATGCTAATAACAGCATCTTTGCTGACCTTAGCACAGGCTTATCTGGCGACTATAAAGCAGGCTGGTCTGTAAATGCTGGGTTTACACATAAATTCTAATATACTGGTTACCATATAAATGTATATGGTAATAATAGAATAAAAAGAAGCCCCATGTATTGGATATAACTATCTAATACATGGGGCTTCAATAACTGGATAACTGAAAGGCCATTTCATCAATTTTTTGTAACTTTGAGATGAGCCCGACGGAACCACTCGCTTGGCTATCTGTTTATATTATAGGGTTTATATCATATATCGTCAAATACGGATAAACAAGTGTATATTAAACAATTTTATATGGTTATTATTTACTAAGAGGCAGCGAATTAAGCGTTGCCTCTTTTGCTATATTTTTATCTAATACATATCAAAACTTAATTATTTCTAAAATAAATGAGTATAATTCATTTACAATTCACAAAAAATGGTGTAATATTTTAAATATATTTTAAAAAGTGTTAGATGTGAGTTCTTAATAAAGTGAGTATATATCTATCTTTTTCTATAAATAACGACTGATAAATCAACTTATAGATATATTCGTTTATGAAGAGACTTTCACAAATTTGAGTGTAATTGTATTAATAGTTGAGGTGTAAGAGGATGAGAGCAAGAAATAAATTTTTATTATCTGCTGTTATGATGACTTTATTGTCATCTACGATGGCTATGCCTAGCACATGGGCTGCAGCAGGTCTTAATTCCGATGGACGTATTTTTGCAACTACTGCAGATAGCAAATTTGAAAGTACAGGTAATGCGACTGCAAATGGTGTAGTCGCATCTGATGGTGGTCAAGTTAGAATTGGCTCTTTGGATACTCCTGATGCATCTCAATTGCCTAAACGCTATCGTCAACCAGCTTTCATTACAGGCATGCTAAATAACAGTTCCATTCAAGTGGATGGCGGGGTTATGGACGTGACTACTGCACCATGGAAGTCTCCATATCCAGTAGCATTTGCATATAATAGTAAAATTAATCTCGGCATTGATGATGCGGGTACTGTAAAACACAAAGTGTTTAATATGCAAGGTGATGTGCTGGTATCTGATAAAATGATGCCTCCTCATCAACAACAGCAACCATCTGTTATCAACATCGGTCTAGGCCGCGCGCACAACAGTCCTAACCAATTTTCTGGTAAGGCTGTGAACACCTTAGAGGATAAGGGTGGCGAAATTAACATGACCTTTGATGGGGGCATGTGGAGCCATGATTACATGGGCGGTTTGGAATCTTTCAAGATTGATGGTAAAACGGAACGCAGTAGTATTAATAACCTCACAGGCACTCGTACGCGCGAAGGTTTCAGCCGTATTGCGCAAGATTCTCGCAGCGACATTCATGTAAATAAATTGGACGGCCATATCAATGTTATTTATGACATGAGTGATAGCACGGGCTTGAACTTCGCTAAACAAGGCTCCAAGAAAAATGGTCTTGATCCGGCTGATATCGAGGGTGGTAACTTCATCGTGAAATCCGCTGCAGCTGGCTCCGGCGTGCATGGCTATGTAACAGGCGATCATCTTGATACTTCTTCTGAAAGCAATGTAAACAAGATTTTAGATAACTTGGCCCACAAATTCTATTATGAAAACTATGTAAAGGGTGAAAGAAACCTTTCTGGTACTGTATCCATCGCTTCCAAAGGTATCGTGTCTAGCTACAAAAAAGCGTTGACTACAGATCAAAAAGAAGGGGATATTACTTGGAAAGACGGTAATGGTCAAGGCTCTTATGTGGTGCCAGAACCAAAACCTACACCAACTCCAGAGCCAAAACCAGTTACACCAGTAACTCCGGATCCTAAACCAGTTACACCAGTAACTCCAGATCCTAAGCCAGTTACGCCAGTAACTCCAGACCCTAAACCAGTTACGCCAGTAACTCCAGACCCTAAACCGGTTACTCCTGTAACGCCAGATCCTAAGCCAGTTACACCAGTAACACCAGATCCTAAACCAGTTACACCAGTAACTCCTAATCCTGTTGTTCGTGGTGCGTACGATACACCTCATATGCGTGGTATTCGTTCTGCTGTAGTAGGTAATATCAATGCTTGGCGTACATTAGCTGACGATATGTATCGCCCTCGTGTATTGCAACAAGGCGAACCAACTGGTATTTGGGCTCGCATCGGTGGCGGTAAATATAGCTATTCTGGCAGTGGTATCGATACAGCTACAGATTACACACGCATCCAAGGCGGTTATGATGCTAAAATTAGCCGTGGCTGGACTGTAGGTGGTCAAGTATCCTACCTTCGCGGTTCTGAAGACTATGTATTTGATGGTTCCGGTAAGGTTAAATCCTTCTCTGTTGGTGCCTATGGTTTGAAAGACCTTGGTAAGGATCAATACGTACATGTAGAAACGCAAGTAGGTCGTGTATCTAATGACTTCACAGCGCGTAATGAAATTGGTGACCCTATGTCTGGCGATGCAAAATCCAATGCGTATAGCATCGGTGTTCGCTATGGCAAAACATTGAAATACGCTAATGGTTTCTATGTAGAACCACAAGCACAATTGAACTTCACACACTTCGGTGGTCGTAACTTCAATGTAGGCAATGTATCTGTTAACCAATCTGGTGTGAATAGCACTTCTGGTAAGCTTGGCCTTGAATTGGGTAAACAATTTGGCCATGGTAACCTCTATACACGCTTTGCCGCAGGTCATGCTTTCACAGGCAATGTGAAAACTGCATTCGCTAGTGGCAGTGTTGTGAAATTAACAGAACAAGACCTCAAAGGTACTTGGACTGAATTGGCATTCGGCGGCCGTTATGGCTTTAATAGTAATAATAGCGTATTTGCTGACGTTGCTACTGGTTTGTCTGGTGATCTCCAAGCAGACTGGGGCGTAAATGCAGGATTTACGCATAAGTTCTAAGTGTAGATTTACCATAAATTCTAAGTGTAAATTTATTAAACAATCTTTTTGTACAATAGCTAACATATATAGCCTCCTAATAATAGAGTCATGACTTTATTATTAGGAGGCTTTTATTGTATGGAGGATAGAACTAACTATATAGCCACCGATGCATTTTTCTTCTAACCTTAATGAAAAACTATATAGACGAAATACGATATATTGTGTATACTAATGAAAATAGTAAGCATACTAAAATCATTATTGATTGATGCTTACCGTATTAATAAATTTACCATGCTTAGTATGGGGATCTCTAAGGGGATAACAGCTCCAAAAGAGATAATATCTAGTGTATGATAAATGAAGTAGCTCTGGGGAGGGCGCTTTAAGAGAGGAGAACTAATGAAACTAATTAAATTATTACCTATTATGGCAATTGCTTCTGTAGGTGTTGCTGGCCAAGTACATGCGGCACAAGATCCTTTGATGATGCCTGAACAACCTACGGCTCCTTTGACTGCAGAACAACAAGAAATCTCTCTTGCTGTTCCTAGTGAAGAGGTAAAAGCTGTAGTATCTGAATTTGCAGCATTCCAACTTGGTCAACCAAATATTGGCCGTGTGTCTGGTCAAGAACGTCTTGCTAACAATGCGTTGTACTACATGAACGTTCGTCGTAGCTGGTACATCACAAGCCATCGCTATAAAAAAGACAGCTATGCTCGCGTAGCATTAGATCGCTTGTACTTAGATTACAAAGAATTCTTCACGAATAACACTACAGTATCTGAAATGAATCAAGCTGAATATGAAAACCAAATTTTGGCAATTCTTGAAAAGAATACAGCTAACGTGTCTAATGATGAATTGCGTTTCTACATGAACGAAATGGTAATCTACAGCTTAAAAGAAGCTATGCGTGACGGTAATAACCGCGTTAAACGTATCCGCTAATCGGTATATATAACTATATATCTATGAAAGAGGTAACGGCATAGGCCGTTGCCTCTTTTGTTTTCAAAACAAATGCCCTCGTAGGAACAAATTCTACGGGGGTTTGTTTATTAATTAATTATATTATCTGATCTATTCTTTATGAATTATTATTTATGTTATTTACATATTTTTTCGATGGCAGTATAATCTACTTGTAGAATTATGAGGAAAGTATGAAGGAGAAGTGTTTTGTAGTGTAACAAGGGAGGCGTATGATTATGAATCACGCAAAGAAACTACAATTATTAGCAGTACTCGGAGTTTTGACCATATCTTCTGCTAGCTTGGTACAGGCTGCAGATATTCCTGTTGTTTCTAGTGGTGGTGCCACTTATAACATTGGTTTACAAGGCTGGTCATCTTTCACTAACTCAGATAATGTACATCTTGGCGGTCAAACTGGGGCGGCTAATAGCGATCCCTATGCCCATGTAGGGGATCCAAATGCAAAGGGTAATAATATTGCCATCGGTCGTCTTGCCTTGAATGGTTCTCAAGGTGGTGGTAACGTAGCGCTCAGTTCTAAGACATTTGTAGGCGGTAAAGGTGATTATAACTTCTTAGGTAACTTTGCAGCAGGTTATAATTCAACCATTTCTGATACGATTGCTATAGGCTACTTTACAGGTTCCTACTCTCAAGGTAATAAAAATGTATGGCTCGGCGCTTCTCAAGCTGCCGCTAGTAAGGGTAACAATACAGTATTAATTGGTTCTAACTCCACTGTAAATGGTAATTTTAACTATGGCATGGGTCATGGTGTTATCTTTAAAGGCGATAAGAACTCCGCTATTGGCGCATATAACAAAATTGAAGGTAACCAATCTGGTGCCTTTGGTGTAGGTACGTATAATGTGGATACTGTTAAGGGCGATAATTCCTACAGTGTTGGTAACAAGAACCAAGTGAGTGCTAATAATACATTCGTAGTGGGTAATAATGTGAAAACATCTCTAGACAATGCAGTTGTATTAGGTAATAATTCTACTGCTGAAAGTAGTGATGTAGTGAGCACTCCTAGTTATACCTACAATAATGGTGTTACTGAAAGCTTCGCCGGTACTGCTCCTGTGTCTACTGTATCTGTTGGTGCAGCAGGTCAAGAGCGCACTATCACTCATGTTGCAGCAGGTCGTATTACAGCGGATTCTACAGATGCGGTTAACGGCTCCCAGTTATATGGTACAAACCAACAAATCGATGTATTGCATCGCGATGTACGCCACGTGGAAAAAGAATCCAACCGCGGTGATGCTCGTGCCGCAGCACTAGCTGCATTACATCCACTACAATTTGATCCTGACCACAAGGTCCAAGTTATGGGTGGCTATGGTCACTACAAGGGCGAAAATGCATTGGCTCTTGGCGTAGGTTACTATCCGAAAGAAAACCTACTCCTTACAGCAGGTACAACTGTAAGTGGTGATTTGATGACTAATGTAGGCGTATCCTATAAATTCGGTGAAAATAAAACATTGCCTAAGATTTCCCCTGCATCCTATAACGCATTGGAACAACGGGTAGATACATTAGAAGCACAAAACAAAAAACTACAAGAAACAGTAGATATGCTTGTGCAAAAACTTAATGAAAAATAGAATCTAATATCTAATATTTAATATTCAGTGTAGTAATATAGAATAAGCTTTAATATTGATAAAGGATATGAAAGAGGTAATAACATAGTTATTACCTCTTTTTTATATATATATAATAGTAAACTAATACGTTTCTAGTGACTACCTATCTTGACATACATAAACATTATTCGATACACTAGTATATATTTCATTTGTTGTTCATGAATTTTAAATGTAGAGAGTAATGAAACGTATTGTGTGTATCGCCTTGGGCGCCCTATTGTGTTGTGTGGGTACAGCTGAGGCAGAAAAACAACAATTACATAATGATAAGGGCGTAGTGTCTGCAAAAACTGATGCTCAAATAGAGCGCATGAAGGCCGCATCAGAGGGCTTTCACATTACGCCTGCTGCTACACCAGACCATGTGATTGGCCAAGGTGGGCCGCTCATCATGGACCGGCAAGATACTAAGACCGTGCAGTATAGCAATGTGGATGCAGTGAACCGCGCCATTAATGCGGTGGCTATGTCCAATGTATCTAATGCTATGTATGGTGCCAAAGGTAAGCCGTGGATGCGACGCACTACGCTGAGCTTTCAGTTCCAAGAAGGGTGGAAGCCGTTGTATTCTGCGGAGACGATTCAGCCTCTAGGTCATTACGATAATACCTCTCGTGATGTGTGGTTTACGCAGCAGCGCATTTCTCGCGCCTCTGATACGGGTACTACCCTTAATGTAGGCATTGGGTACCGTCGTATTTCCAAGGACGACCGTCGTCTCTATGGGGCTCATCTATTCTATGACCATCGCTTCTTAAATCGTCACGATCGACTCAGTGCTGGTCTTGAATATATGTCTGGTGAAAGCGAGTTTCGTTTTAACTGGTATGGTTCTGCTTCCGATGAGCGTGTTTTGGATGCGAACCTACATACCTTAGAGCGAGTATCTAATGGTTATACCTTAGAATATGGTAAAACCTTTAAAAATGCGCGTTGGGCTAGAGTCTATGTTGAAGGCTATCACTGGAACCAGGATCGACAAGCTGATAAGAATGGTTTGCGCATAGGCTCTGAGATGCAACTGACACCGCGTGTATCTGTAGATATGGGATACAATAAACCGGAACATAGCTCTGGCGGTGCATATGGTAAAATTACGTTCCGTTTAGCGGGAGCTCCGATGGCTTGGTATGGTGGCAAGCATCGTTTAGAACAATCTGCAACAGTTCGCGATAAAATGCTCAACCTCGTAAGACGAACTAATACGGTTTTTGTTGAACAATAATTTTGATAACTGAATAGACAAATTGAATAGTCATGCCATTCCCTGCATTCATTTTATTTTAATGAAAATTAAATGAAAAATAACCTACTATTGTTCCTATATAAGTGATATACTCTAGGTAAGGGAAACGTTAGTGTTCATATCAATTGTTTTTTAAGATAATGGCTTTTTATAAAAGCCATTATCTTATTATTGATGCCGTGTGATCGCCCGTTCATCTTAGTTACTCTCCAACTATTTGATAATCTTTGTGTTGTGTTTACTTCAAAATCTCTCTCTTAATAACAAACCTATATCATACGGCACCGGTAAGGGGTTCGCCTTCCTCTTACCAAAAAAAGGATAGTTAATTCTCATCGATTAACTATCCTTTTTATATTCTCTTAATAGATATATAAATTACTGTTTACAAAATTCGTATAAGTGCTACAATATTCATATAAGACTCATGAATAAATCGTGAATTTTAAAGTAAAGAGAGAATGATAGGTTTTGTAGTTTGTAAATGGAGGTTCTAAATTATGAACAAACGGAAACGTTTATTAACCTTGTTAATTAACGGTGTGTTGTTATCCAGTTTATGTATGGTAGCTAATGCTGCAGATAATGTAGCTGGGGCAGGTACTGGCGTAGCTATTGGCACAGGGTCTAGTGCTCAAAAAGATGGAGTAGTTGCTATTGGTAAAGGTGCACATACCAATTATGCTGGCGGATCTGGCTATGCTAATATTAATGGCGATGTAGTTATCGGTGAAAATGCAACAACCCATAGCTACTATGACCAATCTGGCTCAGTAGCTATCGGTAAAAATGCATATGTAGAAAATACAATTGGTCAACAAGATAAATTCTTTGCGTTTGATCAAACTACTTTTAATCGTTGGGGTTTTGGAAGCCTTCCACAAAAACCAGATAAAGTTGTTACTGGTGTAGCAATAGGGGATAATACGTATGTTCGTAGTGGTGGTACCATGATTGGATCTCATAACTATCGTGGTAAAATTGGTGATATTACTGTCAACACCGATACTTACACAGAAAAACGTAAAGCTGGATTAGGTGTATATTCAACAACAATTGGTACAAATAGTTTTACCAATGGTACCGTTGCAACCACTACAGGTGCTTTAAATGTTATTTCCAGTAATTATGATGGCACTAATTCTGATACTGCAGGAGTTAAAAATTTTGGGGCTACTATTAATGGCTCTTTAAACTCTATTGAGTCTGCTACAGCTGCTAATAGCTATTCAGGGATAGGTAATGCTGTTGTTGGTACCGCTAATAGAACTTACAACTCTAATGGTTCTTTGATTTTTGGTGCAGGTAATGAAATTACTAACTCTATTACTGATATAGATGCGGATGCAATAACACCAAGTGCTTTTGGAGGACCTTCCTCGGTAACTAAATTATCAGAAACTGTGCGTAATTTAGTAAAAGATAATAAATCTGGTGGTTCTACCTTAGCTATTGGTGGTGGTAATAAAGCTGATTATACGCAATTAACATCAATGACAGGTGTTAATAATACTATTACAGGGACTGCTGGTAATGTTGCAAAATTGAATAATGTAACTGGGTACAATAATACAATTACTAATGCGTCTAATAATATTGTAATGGGTAATGATCATGTAATAACTGCTGATAATACAATTGCTATAGGTGGACTTTCTTCTAGTGAAACACGCTCTGTTGCCAATACAACAACTATTGGTTATGATGCAAAAGCTTCTGTTGAAGGTGGTGTCGCTCTTGGTTATAAATCTAATGCGACCGTAGATAAAGGCGCAGCTGGTTATGATATCAGCACCAAAGCAGCATCTACTGATACAAGCTCCACATGGAAAGCCACAGCATCTGCTGTATCCGTTGGCGACGTAGCTAATGATGTAACACGTCAAATTATATCTGTTGCAGCTGGTACAAATGATACTGATGCGGTTAACGTAGCACAACTTAAAAAGGTAGAAACTAAAATCTCTACTGTTGAGGCAGATGCTAAAAAACATACTACTGTAGTAGCAGGGGATAATACAACTGTCACATCTGGTACAAATGCTAATGGTGGTGCGGAATACAAAGTAGCTGTAAATAAAGATTTAGTAGATATGAACTCTGCTAACTTCGGCAAAGCTACTGATAATGTGCGTTCTCGTATCGATAAAGACCGTGCTAGCTTCTTCAACGGTAGCGAAAATATCGGTATTTCAGCTACTGAAGGTGTCAAAATAGAAAACACAGATAGCTTAGAACAAGCAAAATTTGATAAATATGGTATGTATGCTAGTGAAGGGAATACAACTGTTTACTACACTACAAACGGTATTAGTGCAGGCGATCAAAAAATCAACAATGTGAAAGCTGGCGTAGCAGATACTGATGCGGTTAACGTATCTCAACTTAAACATTTACAAGATCAAATCGCAGCATCTTCTAGTGTTACAACTGTAACAGCTGGTGACCATATTAAGGTAACACCAACTGTAAATGGTAATACTCACGACTATAAAGTATCTCTTGCTGATGATATTGCTGATCAAATTACAAATAACACAACAAATATCAACAAAAATACAAATGATATCAAAAATATCAAAGGTGATTTATCTAAAATCGATAAACGTGTTGATAAATCTGTAGCGGGTGCAGCAGCGTTGGCAGCATTGCATCCACTTGATTTCGATCCAGATGCTAAATGGGACTTTGCTGCAGGCTATGGTCATTACCGCAGTGGTGATTCAGCAGCTATCGGTGCTTTCTACCGTCCTAATGAAGACGTACAACTTAGCGTAGGTTCTACTGTTGGCAGTGATGAAACAGTATTCAATGCTGGTTTATCTGTGAAAGTAGGCGCTCATAGTGGTGTATCTCGCTCTCGTGTAGCAATTGGTAAAGAAGTATTAGCTCTTAAGAAAACAGTAGCTGAACAAAATGCTCAAATTCAAAAATTGACTACATTGTTAAATGGTGTTGCTGGTACTAAGATGAAAGCCGATCACACAACATTGTTCCCAGATATCCCTACAAACCATTGGGCATATGAAGCTGTAAGCGATTTATCTCGCCGTGGTTTAGTAGAAGGCTATCCAGATGGCACATTTGGTGGTGACCGTATGTTAACACGTTATGAATTTGCTCAAATTGTATACCGTGCCATTCAAGACGGCGTAACAGTTAATGATCGCCTTGTAACAGAATTCAGCCCTGAAATGGCTTTGTTCCGTGTTGACACTGTAGCAAAAAATGCTAAAGGTGAACCAACAATTGAACGCGTTCGTGTTAATAAAAAATAAGGATACTATTAGTTTATAGTGTTCATACAACTTAATAAGTAGCTACTATGCCATACCTCAACTCCACCCCGAGGTTGCATAGTAGTGAACATAAAAAGCGTAACTGATATAGATTAAGTTCTAATCAGTTACGCTTTTTTATTTATATCATGGTATATCTATTGTCTGAAGTATCCCAAAGCAGTGATATGTTGAATTGATTCGTCTAAATATTGTTTGCTAGGCACCGTAAATGTTTCACCATTTCGAGTGCGTGTAATCGTTAGTGTTTCATCTAGAATTGCAATTAACTCTGCTCGAGAGATTGGTTTTGCCATTTGCTTCATTACATATAGTAATCCTTCATCTACACTAGCGTCCTCTTGGTTAAACATATTACCTAACGTCATGTACTGTTTGCCATTACCTTCAATTAGTGTGGAAACATAATTAATAAATCGCTCAGGAATATAGCTCACATTTTCTACAAATGGCAAGCATTCATAATTCTCACCATATGCATTGAGGTGGTTGAGGATAGAGAGGTGGAATAGGCGCACATATAGCTTGTTCATATCAAAGGTTTCGTTTGGATAATGTTCTTCTATATATTTTTGAATATCCTCTATAGTAAATAGTTGTTTTGTATTCATAAAATACTTGATAGTTTGATGTAAAGGATCTGTCCAACCATTTGGTGTACCAAGTCTATCCTCTGCAGGCCCGCAATAGTAAATGCTATCAAGAATTTCTTTATCTACTGTTTCATTACGCACGATTGCATCTGCATTGCATTGTTTAGTTAATAAGGCCATGCGGAATTGTGTATCGTAAACGAAATCGTAGTATTGCTCCTTTGCCTTGTAATCATTATTAGAGAGGACCTTAATATTATCTACGATGCTGTCATCTAACCAAGTAATAAAGGATTTTTCTAATCGTGCATCACCAATATATACGCAGCCTTGATGCTCTGCACGCTCAATGAATTGAGCCACATAAACAGGATCATTAAAGGTTTCTAAATATTCATGGGCTACATAATAGTTATTGGATTGCAACACGCGATTGATATTATCGATTTTATAACCAGACTGTTTTTGAATTTCATCGTCCATTTTCATGGTTTCTGCAATTAGCTTTAGCACATTCTTTGTGTAAATCGTGCGTTCTTGCAAGCTATCTTTTTTAGCCTGTGTTTCAGAATAGAGCATAATGTCGCGAATTTGTTCTAATCGTTTCCAACCAGGATATGTATTGTACGATACATAGGCGATACCGCGGTCTGATAAATTGCGATTACAAATGGATAAGATTTTATCTTTTACAATATCTGGCACCCAAGACCAGATGCCATGGACGATGATGTAATCAAAGGTGCCGAAATCATCATCGATGTCCATAATATCCTTTTCTAGCAGCGTGATATTAGTGAGGCCGATAGATTTGATTAACTCGTTACCATGCTTAATTTGGACAGGGGAGAGGTCGATGCCTGTGAAAGTTGCTTCTGGATAGTACAGTGCTTGAGGGATGATATTACCACCACAAGAGGAACCAAGCTCGAGGACACGGGCACCTTTAATTGGCGCTGGATTGAGACCGTATAGACGTGCTTTGGCAATTAAAGAGTTGATAGCACAATTAGAAAATGCTTTTGATACATAAAGAAAATCATCGTAAGAGTCCTTCAATGCATCAATCTCTTCTTGATCCGCAGACTTTTGATGCGGTGGAGCACTAATTATTTGTTGTGATTCATTATGATTGTTTCCTTTATTGTCTTTATATACTTCATTAGAAGTGTTTTTTGATGGCTCTTTAGTTTGTGTATCCATAACGAGTCCTTTCTTATTCTTTATGGGTAAATACCAACTTATATATCTATAACTATATTTATAACTGTAACTATATTTATATCTCTATCTATATCTATATCTATATCTATATCTATATGAACTATCTGTTTATACAGTTTCTAAAATGGTTAGTATCATCTCCTATGGGATGACCCAATTATACTGCATTATGATTTAGTATATCATAATTTTTATCAAAATCGGCCGGAAAATTCATAGTTAATTCATTTATAAACTAATATATGAAAAATTGGTGAAAGTACCTTTAAAAGCTTGTGAAATTATTATATTCATATTTTTCTATGATCCATATTTTATAGATAGTATATAAATAGATGACAAAATCGAGAAAAATCAATGAGATTAAATCAATTAATCGTTTATTTATAACTTACATTAATATTGTTATCGAAAAAACTAGTACTGCATAGAGAAAAATAGATTATATTTTATAAAATACGTATAAAACGCCGAAAAAATGAGTAAAAAAACACTCATATATTAAATTTTGTTTAACAAAATAAAGGTTCTAACAACAAACTTTGCTGTTTATGATAAAAACATGAAGAAAACTATTTACAACATTTTCGATATATGATATTCTGTTCATGACACAAAATGAAAGAAATATGAAAGATACTCAGAAAGGCGTAAAGGTATGGGAAATTTAGGCTTTTCCTTCTTTTGTATTTATAATGATTTAATTATAAGGATTGTAATTGTGTCTAGTTAAGAAAGGGGTTCATAGTAATATGAATAAAATCTTTAAAGTTGTTTGGAGCAAAACTAAAGAGTGCTACGTAGTAGTTTCCGAAGTTGCAAAAAACAATGGTGGTAAGAAAAAAGCTCTTGCTAGCGTATTAGCTGGTTTAGCTATGGTAGCTGCTACAGCAGGTACACCTGTACAAGCTAGTGTAGGTTTGGGGGGCAGTGCCATTAACATTACACCTGATGGTACATTGAATGGTAGTAACCAAACATCTAAAAACTCCGTAGTTGTAGGTTACCAAAATAATGCTGCTGGTGGCCCAGCTGACGAAAGTGGCAAGATCATCTATGGTGCTGCAAATACTGCAAATAGAGAATCCTCTTTAGCACTTGGTAATCAAAATAAGGCTATTAATAAATCTGCAAGTGCAATCGGTGTTGGCAATACAGCATCTGGTGAAGCATCTGTAGCAATGGGTAACTCCAGTACAGCATCTGGTGACCGTTCTATCGCGATCGGTTCTGGCGCAAATGCTACTGAAGGCGCTGCTGTGGCAATCGGTCGTCAAGCTGAAGCAACAGCTTCCAGTGCTGTGTCTGTAGGTTACTTAAGTAAAGCTAAAAAGAATGTTGCTGTAGCACTTGGTGTTAATAATAATGTAGATGGTGAACAATCTACAGCCGTAGGTTCTAGTAATACAATTGCAACTGATGCTAACCAAGCAACTGTAATTGGTCGTACAAACAAAATTAATAGAGCAGGTTCCTTTGCTGGTGGTTTTTCCAATGTTACTAACGGTGAACGTAACGTAGCAGTTGGTAGTGAAAATACTACTACAGGAGAAGATAGTATTGGTATTGGTACTAAAGTAATTGCTGGTACAGGTAAAACAATTGCTATTGGTAGTGTAGCAAGTGATGCTGGTAAATATTTACAAACAATTGCACGTGGTAACGATACTGTAAATCCTGCAACAGGTCAGGTAAATAATGTATTTGCACTAGCTATTGGTAACGGTGCTCAAGCAGATGGTAAAGCTAAAAGTGCATCTGGTATGATTGCAATCGGTCAAGAAGTAAAGGCTGATAATAATAATACAATTGCAATTGGTGTTAAAACTGAAGCAACTGGTAATAATGGTACAGCTGTAGGTAGTTACGCTAAATCTATTGGTACCTCCAGTGCTGCATTCGGTACACAAGCTGTTGCTAATGGTTTAGGCGCTACTGCATTCGGTCCTGGTGCAAGTGCTGGTGATGGTTCTACTGAAGCAGATGGTTCTACTGCTGTAGGCCGTAAATCTACTGTAACTGCTGCAGGCGGTACTGGTATTGGTTGGGCTACAACTGTAAGTGCTAAAGATGCTACTGCAATCGGCCATAGTGCTACTGCATCTATCGCTGGCGGTGTTGCTCTAGGTTCTGATTCTGTAACAACTACAGATAAAGGTATAAAAGGTTACAACCCAGCGGATAGCCGTACTAATAAATATAGTGATCAAGCTGGTGCAATTGGTACATCTACATTAGCTGCAGTTTCCGTAGGTAATGGTACAACTGCAACTCGTCAAATCACTGGTGTTGCAGCAGGTACTGCTGACACTGATGCAGTTAACGTAGCTCAATTGAAAAACGTTAATTTAAAATATGCTGGTGACACTGGTAATAGCGACGTATTGTTGAAAGACGGTACATTGAATGTTAAAGGTGATGACAAATTCATCTCCACATCTGCTGATGCAAATGGTGTAAAAATCACTGCTAAAGTAGGTGAAAATATTACTACTAATGCTGATGGTAAAGCAGTAGCTCCTACTACAAACGGCATTGCTACTACTGACAATGTAACTCAAGCGATCAACAACTCTGGTTGGAAAGTAACTTCCGCTAACAACGGTGGTACTACAAACGGTACAACTTCTGAAAAAGTGAGCCCTGGCGACACTGTTACTTTCAGCGCTGGTAAAAACATTGTATTAGACCAAGCTGGTAAACAATTCACATACTCCTTGAACAAGGACGTTGACTTGACTAAAGATGGTTCTTTAACAATTGGTGATACTAAAGTTAACAACGATGGCTTAACAATCACTGGTGGTCCATCTGTTACAAAAACTGGTATCGATGCTGGTAATAAAAACATTACTAATGTAAAAGCTGGTGTAAACGATACTGATGCAGTTAACGTAAAACAATTAAAAGACGCTAAAACTAAACTTGTAGATGGTAAAAATACTACTGTTGAAGGTGATGGCTCCACAGCTACTCCTTACAAAGTTAATGTAGAAGGTGACTTGAAAGGTATTACATCCATTTCCAATGCTGACGGTGGTCCTAAAATGACAATTGGTGGCAACTCCATCAACATCACTGGTGGCCCACTTAACATGGGTGGTAGCAAAATCACTAATGTAGCTCCTGGTACAGATGATACTGATGCAGTTAACGTAAAACAATTAAAAGCTGCTAAGACAGAAGTTAAAGCTGGTGCAGGCGTAACTGTAGCTAAATCTCAAGGTGCTGAAGGTCAAGATATCTACACAGTAAGCTCCACTGGTGCTACTGGTAACACTGATCCTTCTAAAGTTGAAGCTGGTAAAAACACTACTGTAACAGGTGATGGTACAGCAGCTACTCCTTACAAAGTAAATGTAGAAGGTGACTTAACAGATATCTCTTCCATTACAAATGGTAACGGTTCTGGTAAAATCTCCTTCGCTGGTGATCAAGTTGTAAAAGTTGAAGGCGACAACCCTATTTCCTTAGATGGTAAAGGTGGCTATGTAACTGGCTTACAAAATAAAGATTGGGATATTACTAACCCAACGTTTGTTTCTGGTCGTGCAGCAACTGAAGACCAATTGAAAAAAGTAAGCGATGGCTTCAACAACACAGTTAAATTGGCTGGTAACACTGGCAACACAGATACTCAAAAATTGAGCCAAGCTGGTGGTTTAAGCTTCGGTGTAGTTGGTGCTAACAACGGTCAATACATCAAAACAACTGCTTCTGGTACAGATGTAGTAGCTGATTTGTCCGATGACGCAAAAGCTAAATTAAACCACAAAGTAGAAGTAGCTTCTGGTTCTAGCAATGTAACAGTAACTACAGATACAACTGATCCTAATAAAACAATTTATAAAGTAGCTGTAGCTAATTCTTCTACACCTGGTGGTGCTTCCTCTACTGAAAGTGTAGTTAAAAAAGCTGACGCAGCTGGCGACACTAACATTGCTGACGTTACAGTAGCTGGTGGTAAAAATACTAATGATCCAGATGCTCAATACGAAGTTAATGTTTCCCGTAATGCAGTTAAAGATGCAGCACGTGAAGCAGTAACAGTTAACAACGGTGGTACAACTACTGGTGGCAACTACACAGCTGATGCAAATAACCCTATCTCTGTAACACCTAAAGAAGATGCAGCTAACCATAACACTACATATGAAGTAACATTCGATGGTGAAAAAGCAGCTAAACAAATTCCTTTGACATACAAAGCTAATGGTACTGGTGACCAAACAGTTAAATTGGACAAAGGTCTAAACTTCACTAACGGTTCCAACACAACAGCTTCCGTAGCTGCTGATGGCGTAGTTAAATACGATTTGAACAAAGACGTTGATTTGACTAACGGTGGTTCCTTAACAATTGGTGATACAGTAATGAACAATGGTGGTTTAACTATCACTGGTGGTCCATCTGTTACTAAAACTGGTATTGATGCTGGTAGTAAGAAAATTACTAACCTAGCTCCTGCTACTGATGGTACAGACGCTGTTAACTACGATCAATTGAAAGCAGCTCGCACAGTTGTTACTTCTAAAGATAATTCTGTAACAATCAACAAAACAGAAAATGGCGATCAAGTAACATATGACTTACATGTAAATGCAGCTGCTGGCACAGCATCTACTTGGAACTTGAAATCTGGTGCAGTTTCTACTACAGAAGGTACACATTCTGGTGACACAGATCAAAACATTGCAGACGGTAAATCCGTTACAATGCAAGCTGGTAAAAACTTAACTGTTAAACAAACTAACGACGGTAACGGTAATACAGAAGTTGCATACGCTCTTGATAAAGAACTTAAAGATCTTACAAGCGTAACTACTGAAAAAGTAACAACTAAAGAAATCGGCTTACAAGATCCAACTGGTAAAACTACAACAATCAAGAACGATGGCGACCGTATTACATACACTAAAGACGGTGATACTAAAGTTCATGAAGTAGCTACTCTTGAAGATGAAAAACACATCAAACCAGGTAGCTATGCTGTAGACAATAAAGGCAACGTAACAATGACTTACGTTGACGGTAAAGGTCAAGATGTACCAAATGATAAAGTAGAGCTTACTGGTATTGCTAAACAAGATCTTTCCAACATCACTGATGCAGGTAAGAAAGTAATTACTGGTCTTGGTTCTAAAGTTGAAGCTGGTGACAACGTAACTGTTACTGATACAACTGATGCAACTACAGGTCAAAAAACTTACACTGTAAATGCTAAATTAGCGAAAATTGAAGACGGTAAAAACACTAAGAAATCTGGTACTGGTACAGACGCTGATCCATACAAAATTAACGTTGAAGGTGACTTAGCTGATATCAACTCCATCACAAATGGCGCTGGTTCTGGTAAACTCACATTCGGTCCTAACGAAACAGTAACAGTTGGTGGTACTAACCCTATCACATTGAACGCTAAAACTGGCAATATCGGTGGTTTGACTAATAAAACATTCGATCCTAACAATATCGTATCTGGTCAAGCAGCTACAGAAGATCAATTGAAATCTGTACATGATACATTGAAAGCTTCTGAATTGCATATCGCTCCTACAGCAGTTAAAGCTGGTAGCACTGAAGCTAAAGGCGGTGTAGCTAACGGTACTGAAAACGTATACAAATACGATGCAGCTACTAAGAAAGTTACATTAACTTACAATGATGGCAACGGTAAAGCAGTAACTGATACTAAAGCAGTTATCGACTTCTCCGACTTGAACATCCCAGCTCCTGCAGCAGCTTACAGCTTCAAAACTAATGCAGCTGGTAACGTTGACGGTACTTCTACAGAAACAGAAGTAGCAAGTGGTAAAACTGTAAACTTCGGTGCAGGTAAAAACTTGACTGTAAAACAAGAAATCGGTACAGATGGTAGCCACACTTACACTTATGCATTGAACAAAGACTTAACTAACTTGGATAAAGTAGTTGTTAATGGTAAAGATGGTAAAGACGGTGAAGATGGTGTATCCATTACTGGTCCTACTGGTGCAGCAGGTACAGATGGTAACAACGGTAAAGTTGGTATCACTGGTAAAGATGGTAAAGATGCAGTATCTATCTCCGGTAAAGATGGCGTAGGTCACATTGGCTTGACTGGCCCTGCTGGTAAAGATGGTAAAAATGTAACTGCTGATATTACTGTTAAAGAAGGTAAAGCTGGTGTAGACGGTAAAGACGGTGTTGATGGTATCACTCGTATCTTCTACAACGATAAAGATGGCAACGAACATCAAGTAGCAACTCACGATGATGGCATGAAGTTTGCTGGTGACGACGGTCAAACTGATCCAACTAAAGTTATTAAGAAACATCTTAACAACGTAGTAGATATCGTTGGTGGTGCTGATAAAGACAAATTGACTGATAACAACATCGGTGTAAATAACGACAATGGCAAATTGAAAGTTCAATTGTCTAAAGACCTTGATCTTACTAAAGATGGTTCCGTAAAAATTGGCGATACTAAGATTGATAATGACGGTATGACTATCACTGGTGGTCCATCTGTTAAGAAAGACGGCATCAATGCTGGCGATAAGAAAATCACAGGCGTTAAAGCTGGTGAAGACGATACAGATGCTGTAAACGTTAAACAATTGAAAGATAACGCTACAACTGTTAAATCTTCCGATAACTCTATATCTGTAACAGACACTAACACTGATCCTGCTAAAGGTCATGCTTATGACATCAAGATCAATAACCAAGGTGTTGTAAACAACGCTCAAATTCCAGTAGTATACACTAAAGAAGATGGTACTAAAGTTTACAAACAACCAAATGGTACTTTCACAACAAATGTTGATGGTACTGGCGACGTAGTTCCAGCAAACGAAGTTATAGCATCCATGAATAATGCTGCTAACTCTTCTACTGATCCTACTAAGTTACAAAACGTTGGCTCCTCTATTGCTGATAAAACTGGCGATACTTACTTAGATAAGATTAACAATGCTGCTGCTGATCCTCATGCTAAGACTGGTGCTGTAAACGTATCCGACCTTAAAGAAACTGCTGATGCAATCGGCAACAAAGGTTTGAACTTCGGTACACAATCTACTGGTGCTAATAGTGAAATCCATAAAAACTTGGGTGAAAAACTTGAAATCGTAGGTGAAGGCACTAAAGCTGATGACAACTACAGCGCATCCAACATCAAAACTATGACTAAAGATGGTAAAGTTGTAATCGGTCTTGATAAAGATCTTAACGGCTTGAACTCCATTGGCGTTCCTGGTAAAGATGGCGTAGCTGGTAAAGATGGTGTATCCATCTCCGGTAAAGATGGTGCTAACGGTATCGACGGCAAAGTTTCCATCGGTAAAGATGGTAAAGATGCTGTATCCATCGCTGGTAAAGACGGTGTAGGTCACATTGGCTTGACTGGTCCTCAAGGTCCTGCTGGTGCAGATGGTACTGGTGTAGATATCTCTACAGATCACGGTTCCAAAACTCTTGTTAAACCAGAAGCTAACAATGGCGATAAATCTGAACGTATCGTATACGTACCAAAAGATAAAGATGGCAACCCATTGAAAGATACTGATGGTAACCCAATCAAACGTGAAGTAGCAACTATGGATGATGGTTTGAGATTCACAGGTAACAACACTGGCACTGAAAACAAACATGCGTTGAATACGCTTGTTAAAGTTCAAGGTGAAGGTGTGACTGCGGCTCAATCCACTGCATTCCAATCCGCTGCTGGTAACATCAACGTAGTAGCTGATGGTAACGATACTTTAACTGTTAAATTGAACAAAGACCTTAAAGGTATCAACTCCATCAAGAATAGCGACAATGGTCCTGCATTGAACTTCAACGCTGGTGACCTTTCCGTAACTGGTGGTAACCTCAACATGGGTGGTAACAAAATTACTAACCTTGGTAAAGGTACTAACGATACAGATGCGGTTAACTTGAAACAATTGAAAGATTCCCGTACAATCGTTAAATCCACTGATGGTACTGTAGGTGTTCAAGAATCTGAAACTACAGATGGTGCAAAAGTATACGACTTGACTACTGGTGCAAGCCCTCGTTTCGATGAATTGACAGACGAAATCGGCCGTACTGGTGCACAAGGTGCAGCTCTTGCAGCATTGAAACCTATCCAATACGATCCATTAGAACCAACTCAAATCATGGCTGGTTATGGTAACTACCGTGGTAACTCCGCTATTGCAATGGGCGTTGCTCACTACAAAAATGAGTCCACAATGATGCATGCAGGCTTAGCTTGGGCAGGTGGTTCCCGTCACATGATGGCAAATGCTGGTGTAACTTGGAAAGTTGGCAACCGTGATAGCGAAGCTGCTGTAGCAGATCGTTACCGCAAAGGCCCTATCAGCTCTGCTTATGCAATGCAACAAGAAATGGCTTCCGTTAAAGCACAAAACGCTGGATTAAAAACAGAAGTATCTGATTTGAAAGCTGAAAACGAACAAATGAAAGCTCAAATTGCTGCTATGATGGCAAAACTTGGTATGTAATCATTTGTGAGTGTAAGAACTGAATGAACAAAGGAAGGTATGCGCTACCTAGCGTAGCGCTTACCTCTCCCTATTGTTTATGAAAATAATGCTTTTAAATATGAACGTGAAACGCGTGAGAGATACTTTCACCATAATCTAACGATAGAAAAGAGGAATATAGAATGAAAAAATCTACATTACTTGCTTGTGCAGCGGCTCTTGTTATTTCTACAGGCGTTGTAGGTGCACAATCCGCTCCAACATATGACGATAACCTAATTTTACGTAACCCAGTATCTGCTCCAGCATTGGGCAATGTAGTATTGGTTCCAGTGGCTAGTCCACAAACAGTGTCTGCTGTTCATGACTATGTAAAAGCTTGGCAAAATGCGGAGATCAACATCGCAAAAGCTAAAGTGAAATACGAAAACCATGAGCGTATGACTAAAGCTGAGAAAAAATGGTTACATTCCTATGACAAACACAACTATGCTGACTACTTCCGTACACATTCCATCGGTCGTGTACATGGTCAAGAAGTGTTCTTGAACTGGAATGGTGAAAACCGTAATAAAAACGAATACGAATACTTTGAAATGCCTAAATACAATAAAGAAGATGGCTTCACTAACAGCTATGGTTACAATGTATTGCGTGGCATGACAGATCGTATTAACGAAATCATCCAAAAACAAAAAGAAGTTGGCGGTCCTATGACTGACGATGAAGCACAAGCATTAGAAGATGCTATTTTGGATGTAATGGCTAAAGACCAAGAAAACGTTTCTAACGAAGAACTTCGTCACTACATGAACGAAACAATCTGGTTCGCAGCTAAACAAACTGTAAAAAATAAAGCTAGTGAAGAACCTACTGTTCAAGATGAACACACTGTAGATCTTCGTGAAGCGATCAATCGTCCAGCTAACCAAGAAACTAAAAAAGTAGACTTGCGCGCTGCGATTCAATAATAAGGTTTGTAAACTTAACAATAAATCATTAACACACTGAGAGCTCGGCATAAACGATATACAATGAATTAGGAAGATGATGTGTGACGCACAGTGTATATAATGAACAATTACATATGGCCCTCATACGGCGATTGTTTGAGGGCCTTGATGTACCCTGGCCCCCGACTAGGGCACACAATCCTTATGCAAAACGACGCCATCCGAAAGGATGGCGTTGTTTTTTTGTGTTTATGGATTGTTTTCTATACGTATATGACTCTATAATATGACTCTATAATATGACTCTATAATTGTGCAAATATAAACAATTATAAAATAATAGACTGATTATATTAACTACCTTTTTCTACACGTTTATGAAGAAACGCTTTTTTGCTGTATTTAAACTTCATCTAATTTAGAATGTTTATATATCTAAGATGAAGATGATCTTGTATAAGATATTCAAATATAATGTAAATATAAACTAGATTGATCCGTTTTATAGTCTTATATATATAATGTATTATATTATATATAAAACCATTATAAAGAAAAGCCTTGTTTTATGCGGATGTGGAGATATTTTCTCATATCTAGAAAATTCGGTTTATTTTGTTTAGAAATATAAAATTTATTTTAATTATTTTGGGAATTTCTATTTACAATTAGTTTATAAATTGTTATCATATTAATATCTTAATGAATAGTATGTGAACGTGTGTCATAAACCATTCATGAAACAAAAAATGTATGAATAAGGCATTTAGTGTTTTCTTTATAAGAGAGAAAGGGGTTCATAGTTTCTATGAATAAGGTTTTTAAAGTCGTTTATAGCAAATCTAAAGGCTGCTACGTAGTAGTACCTGAAACTGCTAAAAATAATAACGGCAAGAAAAAAGTATTAGCTAGCGTATTGGCTGGCTTGGCACTTGTTGGTGGTGCAGTTGCTGGTAACCCAGCTCACGCAATAGTTAGCTCCGATGGCAGTATTAATACAGAAGGTAGCCGAATTGATATTCATGCTAATGCTAAACCTGCTAACAGTGTTGGCGTTAATTCTATCGTTGTAGGTTACCAAAATAGAACTGATAATGAAGATGGTACTACGGCTCTTGGTGCAAATAACCAAGCTTATGGTAATTCTGGTTTAGCTGTTGGTAATCAAAACGAATCTAGCGGCGGTGCTTCCACTGCTATTGGTGCTGGCAACAGAGCAGCTGGTGCGGCAACGGTAGCTATTGGTAACGTAAGTAATGCTAATGCACAAAGTGCCATTGCAATCGGTTCCTATAACAACGTTGACTACACAAAAGGTACTTGGCAAACAGCACCTAAAAATGCAGGTGCATACTCTACAGTAGTTGGTAACTATTCTAGTGCAACTGGTAGAGAATCTGCTGCTATGGGTGTATATTCCAATTCTGCTGGTCCTGGATCTTTTGCCGCTGGTTACAAAGAAAATGCATTGGGTCAAAACTCCGTTGCGATTGGTTCTGAAAATACATCCCATGTAGCAGACACAATTACATTAGGTCAATCTAATAATGCTAAAACAATGGGTGGTATCTCCATCGGTAAAAATAACTTAACTGACTCCACAAATGGTGGTGCAAATGATCCTGAAACTCGTAATGAAAACTCCCAAATCGCTATTGGCCGAGACAATACTGCAACTCACTTAGATACAATTGCTATCGGTCGAGATACACATGCTACTGGATCTGGTGCAACAGCATTAGGTGCTCGTGCTGATGCATCTGGTAATAACTCCATTGCTATCGGTCAAAGTGGTAAAACTTCTGATCGTGTTATAGCATCTGGTGTAAATGCTATTGCTATTGGTATGCAATCTCAAGCATCTGGTGAATCTGCTATTGCTGAAGGCCCAGCTTCTCGTGCAGGCGGTAAATATGGTGTTGCATTAGGTCGTAAATCTAAAGCAAATGCTGAAGCTACAATAGCTTTAGGTAATGAAACTGAAGCTAACATTGCTAACGGTGTAGCTCTTGGTTCCTCTTCTGTTACAACAACAGATAAAGGCGTTCTTGGCTACAATCCATCTGATTTACATACTCGTAAATATACTAACTTACAAGGTAATGTACAAACAGCTACTACAGCTGCTGTATCCATCGGTAATGGTAAAACATTGACTCGTCAATTGACAGGTCTTGCTGCTGGTACTGCAGACACTGATGCTGTTAACGTAGCTCAATTGAAAAACGTTGGTGTTGCTGTAACTGGTAACACTGGTTCTAGTGACTTCTTGACTGACGGCGGTAAATTGAACGTTCGTGGTGAAGGTCGTGTATCTGTAGCTGCTAGCGATGATGGTGGTAAGGATTCCAAATTAACTTTGAAATTCGATGACACTAACTTGGTAAAAGCTGGTAGAAATGTAACTGTTGATACATCTGTGAAAGACGGTAAAACTACTTACACAATCAACGCTGCTGATACTGCTGCTAAATATGACTTCTTAACAAATGCTAAAGCTAACGGTGGTAAATTAGATGGTACTGCTACAGCAACTAAAGTTGAAAGCGGTCAAACTGTTAACTATGCAGCTGGTAAGAACTTAACAGTTAAACAAGACATTAACCAATCCATTGGTGAACAAACATATACATACTCTTTGAATAGCGATCTTGGTGGCATTACTTCCATTACTAACAATGGTGGCCCTACAATGCACTTTGGTGGTGACAACATCAGCATCACTGGTGGTAACCTAGATCTTGGTGGTAACAATATTACTAACCTTAAATCTGGTGGCGATGTAATTAATAATGCTGCTAATATTGGCGATGTTGTTCGTATTTCTAAAGCGAATGACTTGCACGTGGCTCCTACAGCAGGCACAAACAATAACGTAGCTGAATATACTGTAGACGCTAACAAAAAAGTTACATTAACATACCAAGATGGTAATGGTAAAACTGTAAATGGCCCTAAAGCAGTTATCGACTTGAGCGGTTTGAAAACTGGCGATATGAGCTCCTTCAACGTTAAATCTTCTGCTACAGAAGGTAAGGTTGCACAAGGTTCCGCTGGCGTTCAAGAAATCAAAGACGGTAAAACTGTTGAAATGCAAGCCGGCAAAAACATGACCATCAAACAAACCAACAAAGATGGTAATGCACAAGTTGAATTTGCATTAAATAAAAATGTTGATTTGACTCCAGATGGTTCTTTAAAAATCGGTGATACAAACATTACAGATAATGGTTTGACTATCAATGGTGGCCCTTCCATTACAAAAACTGGTATCAACGCTGGCGATTTGAATATTACAAATGTAAAAGCTGGTGTAAACGATAATGATGCTGTTAATGTTAGCCAATTGAAGCAAGTTCGTGCTGACGAACGTCATATCAAACCAGGTGAATACGCAGTAGATAATAACGGCAAAGTAACTATGACTTACCTTGATGGTAACAACAAAGACGTTCCTAACGAAACTGCTGTTATCACAGGTATTGCTAAACAAGATCTTTCCAACATCAACAATGGTGGTAAGACTGTAATTAAAAACCTTGCTAAAGAAGCTATCGACATGGAAAACGGTAAGAACACAACTGCTTCTCACCGTGACGTAAATGGCGTTAAAACTTTCAAAGTAGACGTTGAAGGTGATTTAACTGACATTACATCCATCACAAACAAAGATGGCGACGGCAAAGTTGTATTCGGTGGTAACCAAACTGTAAACGTAGCAGGCGATCACAACATTAACTTGAATGCTAAAGTTGGTGATATCACTGGTTTAACTAACGTAACTTTGGATGCTCCTGACTTCGCTAAAAAAGGTCGTGCTGCTACTGAAGAACAATTGAAAATTGTAAATAACGGTTTCAATAACACAGTTGGTTTGACTGGTAACACAGGCGCTACTGATCTTCAAAAATTGAACAAACAAGGCGGCTTGAGCTTCGGCGTTGTAGGTGCTAACAATGGTGAGTACATTAAAACAACTGCTTCTGGTTCCAATGTAGTAGCTGACTTGTCCGACAACGCTAAAAATAAATTGAACAGCACTGTTGTAGTAGAAGGTAAAAATGCTGCGAAAGTAACAAGCAATGTAATTCAAAATGCAGATGGCAGCACAAAAACTGTATATACTGTAGATGTTAACAACGTAAAACCTACTGCAGCTTCTACTGAAAAAGTACAAGCTAAAGCAGATGTAGCTGGTTCTAGCGACAAAAACATCGCTAAAGTTGCACCTAAAGCTGGTGAAAACTTCGGTGATGCAGGCGCAACTTACGAAGTAAACGTATCCCGTAACGACGTAAAAGACGCAGCTCGTGAAGCAGTAACTGTAAATACTACAAACACAACTAACAACCCTATCACTGTTACACCTGTACAAGATGAAGCAAATCATAACACTACATACCAAGTAACATTCGATGGCAACAAAGCTGCTAAACAAATTCCTTTGACTTACAAAGCGAATGGCACAAACGAACAAAAAGTTACATTGGATAAAGGTTTGAACTTCACAAATGGTAAAAACACAACAGCTTCTGTAGATGCTGAAGGCGTTGTTAAATACGATGTGAATAAAGATTTAGTTAATATCAATTCCATTTCCAATACTACAAATGGTCCAAAAATGGAATTTGGTCCTAACTCCATTAACATCACAAATGGCCCTATCAACATGGGTGACCAAAACATCACTAACCTTAAATCTGGTGGCGATGTAAATAACAATGCAGCTAACATTGGCGATGTAAAACGTATTTCTAAAGCTAACGACTTGCACATTGCTCCAACATCCTCTGATCGTCAAGGTGAAACTACTACATCTTACGCTTACGATGCAGCAAGCAAATCCGTAACATTGAAATATAATGATGGTAACGGTGCTAACCAAGCTGGTACAGTTGCGAAAATCGACTTGTCCGGTTTGGCTGATCAAATCAAAGACGGTTACTCCTTCTCCACTGACGCTAAAGGCAATGTAGTTGGTAACCACGCTGTTACAGCTGTTGGCAATGGTAAAACTGTTTCCTATGCTGCAGGCGATAACTTGACTGTAAAACAAAATATCGATGCTGCAACTGGCGAACATACTTACACATATGCATTGTCCAACAACATCGACTTGACTCCAAATGGTTCCTTAAAAATTGGCGACACTATTCTTAATAATGGTGGCTTAACAATTACAGGTGGCCCATCCGTAACTAAAACTGGTATCAACGCTGGTAACTTGAACATTACTAATGTGAAAGCTGGTGTAAACGATACTGATGCAGTTAACGTTAAACAGTTGAAAGATTCCCGTACAGTAGTAACTTCCAACGATAACTCCGTAACAGTTAATAAAACTGAAAACGGCAACCAAGTTACTTATGACTTGCATGTAGCTCCAGGTGCTGCACAATCCGTATGGAATGTGAAATCCACTGGTAATACAACTGCTGACTCCGCAACAACTGCAAAAACTATTACTGATGGTAAAACAGTTGAAATGGCAGCAGGTAAAAACTTGACTGTAAAACAATCTAACACTGAAGATGGCGCTAAAGTTGAATTCGGTTTAGCTGGTGACTTGACTAACATCAAGACTATTAAAAACGAAGGCCCTGCTACTTTCACAATCGGCGGCAACGAATTCAAATTCGATGGCGGTAATGTGAATATGGGCGACAACAACATCACTAACCTTAAATCTGGTGGTGATGTGATCAATAACGCAGCTAACATTGGCGATGTTAAACGTATCTCCAAAGCTAACGACATTCATATCAAAGACAAAACATATACAGTGAACGCTGATAAAACAGTTACATTGGAATATGTTGATGGCAATGATAATGCAGTGAACAAAACAGCTAAGATCGACTTGAGCAACTTGCCTACAGGCGACAAAGCTGCTGTTGAAAGTGTAGTTAAAAAATCTGCTGCAGCAGGCGACACTAACATCGCTGACATTACTGTGGCTGACGGCAAACAAACTGGTGATGCAAACGCTAAATACGAAGTAAATGTTTCCCGTAATGCTGTAAAAGATGCAGCTCGTGAAGCAGTGACTGTTAACAATGCAAACAATAGCAATAACCCAATCACTGTTACACCTGTACAAGACGAAGCAAATCACAACACAACTTACCAAGTAACATTCGATGGCGATAAAGCTGCTAAACAAATTCCTTTGACATACAAAGCGAACGGCTCTAACGACCAAAAAGTTACATTGGATAAAGGTTTGAACTTCACAAATGGTTCCAACACAACAGCTTCCGTAGCTGCTGATGGCGTAGTTAAATACGATCTTAACAACAACGTAAACTTGACTCCATCTGGTTCCTTAACTATTGGTGATACTGTTGTTAACAACGGTGGTTTGACTATCTCTGGTGGTCCATCTGTTCTTAAAACTGGTATCAACGCTGGTAACTTGAACATTACTAATGTGAAAGCAGGCGTAAACGATACTGATGCAGTTAACGTAAAACAATTGAAAGATGCTCGTACAGTAGTAACTTCTAACGATAACTCCGTAACAGTTAATAAAACTGAAAACGGCAACCAAGTTACTTATG
>NZ_CALJSP010000015.1:0-1804 GCF_937975875.1 Veillonella dispar
AGTGAAATGACGCTACCACCGCGTACAACTTCAATACGATTAACAAACATATCTTTAAATAGAGCAATCATATCGTTATTTTTGGATACTGTTTTTACACATTGTACGAGAACAGATTTGCGGTTATAATCAACTACCAACAAGTCAAAGGTTTGAGCAATGCGGAAGATTTCTTGTTTATCTGCTTCTTTGCAACTGTTGACCTTAATAAACAATAGTTCTTTCTTTGTAATCCGCATATCTGTAAAGTCGATAACCTTAATCACCTCTACACTGCGATTAAGCTGTTTAATGATTTGTTCGTATGTCAAATCATCGCATGTGAGCTCAATGGTCATACGAGACATGGTAGGATCTTCAGTTTCCCCTACTGTCAATGTATCAAGGTTATAATTTTTACCTGCGAAGAGGCCAGAAATTTTAGCCAATACGCCGATTTGGTTTTCTACATACGCTGAAATACAGCGTTTTTCCATATGTAATTCCATAGCCCCTCCTATTTTTTATCCTTTAATAACATATCGCTTAAAGATTTGCCGGCTGGTACCATTGGCAATACATTGAGCTCCGTTGGAATGATGAACTCAAGTAATGTAGGACCATCTTTGAAAGTATCTGCCAATTGGAACCCTTTTTCGATATCCTCTACCTTAGTAATGCGCATTGCCTTTGCACCATAAGCTTCTGCCAATTGTACAAAGTTTGGAACGTATTCAAACTCATCATTATCGATCATATCACGCGTTACAATAGAGCTTTCATCCATCAACAAATTAGTACAAGCATATCGTTTATCGTAGAACAATTGTTGCCATTGCCGTACATTACCAAGGAAGCCATTATTCAAAATGATGAGAGTTACAGGTAAACGGTAATGCATAGCTGTGGCAAATTCTTGGATATTCATTTGTACACCACCATCACCACAGATAGCAAATACTCGTTTATCAGGGTTGCCAATTTGAGCCCCTAACGCAGCTGGGAACCCATAGCCCATCGTGCCAAGGCCACCAGATGTCAACATTTGGTGTTGTCCTTTAATTTCGAGGAACTGAGTAGTCCACAATTGATTTTGTCCTACATCAGTAGCAACAATAGGTCGTGCATAGTGGTTATTAATATAGTCAATAACAATTTGAGGTGTTAAGCCTTCTTCACCCGCTTGTGTAACAGGGCGGTCAGCCTTAAGTTGTTGTAATTGCGCAGGCCATTCACCAAGATCATGAGGTTCAATATATTCCAATAATTTTTCAATAGCTAATTTAGCATCTGCTACAATTGGAATATCTACCTTAATATTCTTAGAAATAGATGCTGCATCCACATCAATATGGATAATCTTACAATTTTGTGCAAAGGTACTTAACTTGCCTGTAATACGGTCGTTAAAGCGTGTACCAATAGAAATCATTACATCACAATCAGTGAGTGCCACATTCGGTGCATAGCCACCATGAATACCAATATTGCCGAGATATAAAGGATGTCGACTATCGATAGCACCTTTACCCATCAATGTAGTTACAACAGGAATGCCTGTTTTTTCTACTAGCTTCATCATGAGGTCGTTAGCACCACTAATGCTAACGCCACCGCCTAATAAGAATAGTGGTCGTTTAGCCTTGCTGATAATAGAGCATGCTTTTTTTACTTGTCCTACGTGAACTGTTGTATTAGGTTTATAGCCACGAATATTGACTTCTGTTGGATACTCATCAGAGCCCATAGCCTTTTGAATGTTTTTAGGAACCTTGAGAGTTGCTTTGCAAAACATAAGGGACTAATTCTTTTTTTGCTCTGTCAT
>NZ_CALJSP010000016.1:0-1483 GCF_937975875.1 Veillonella dispar
ATATGAGGTACCACTAAACCTACGAAACCGATGGAACCACTGACGCATACAGCAGTAGCAGTAACGACAGATGATAAGAATAGGAATAGCATGCGATACACCATAACAGGCACACCTAAGGCACGAGCCTCTGTATCGCCAAGAACGAGCACGTTCAGATGACGACCGAGCAGCATTAAAATCACACTACCCGACATGATAGGTCCAACTGCCAATAGAACATGGTCCCAACGGCGGAAATCGAGGCCCCCTACCATCCAGAATAGGAATTCACGCAATCGATATTCATTGATCATCGTCAAGATACCAGAGGTGAAAGCCCCTAATAACATACTTACGGCTACACCTGCTAACAATAAGGTTGTCGTATCTAGCTTGTTATTACGCAAGGTCAAAAGAATGGTAATACCCACGGATACAAAGGCCCCTACGAAAGCAAAGGCAGGCATATAAAACATCCCTAAGGATGTAAATCCAAGGGCGATGGCAATAACGGCACCAAGTGATGCACCTGCAGATACGCCCATAATACCTGGATCCGCTAGTGGGTTTGAGAACACCCCTTGCATAACCGCACCAGCTAGTGCCAAGGCACCACCTACGAGAAGGCCGATGATAAGACGTGGCATGCGAATAAACCACAATACCGCCTCTTGTTCAGCTGTAATCGGCTCTGTGAAGTGTACAGGTATACCCATACCATTCAAAATACTTTGTATGCCCCCACCAATAGGAATCATGATGGTTCCTAGGTGTAGAGCTAATAGACTCACAATACACAGCAATACCCCAATTATGGCAATTGCCATGATACGTTGTTTCTGTTTAGTCATGAGAATTCCTTTCTAACTGAGGATACACTGTATGCATAATGGCTAACATCGCTTCACCAATATGCTGATTCATTGTATATAAGTATGCTGCAGGCAATGGTTTAACCCTATGTTCCCGTACAGCTGACAAATTTTGAAAAGCTGGATTATCTAAATATCGACTGGCTAACGTCTTATCCATCCCCTTATAGGATGGAATAAAAATATAATCCGGCTCCATGGCTATGACTCGTTCATCCCCAAAGGGTGTCCGTGGTGGCAATCCTAAAAGGTCAGGTGCATTATAGATACTCATATACTTACACATATCGTCAAATAAACTACCTGTCCCTGTATAACCATCCATAGAGGATACAAAGAGGACACTTTTACGCTGGTCCTCAGGAATAGAGTCACCTAGCCTTTTCATCTCATCTATTTCACGACGAATCTTCTGGGTATAGAATTGACCCTTTTCATCCTCCCCAACTACATGCGCAATATCCGTCACATTTTGAATGACTTCCTCTACCGTAGACGGTGTCGGTACTACAACAGTAGGTATACCCATGTGGCGCAAACCGTCAATAACATCTGCACTCGTGTAATCTGGAGCGATGACGAGATCTGGTTTCAAGGCTATAACTTTCTCCAATGGATAGGAACCCAAC
>NZ_CALJSP010000017.1:0-9493 GCF_937975875.1 Veillonella dispar
ACGCGACCTGCAATATCTCTAAAATATCTAGCTAGCTTATTATCTGGTACAATACCAAGACCAATTTCATTAGTTACAAAAATAACTGTTTTCCCATCACTTGATGCAATTAAATTTAGTAATGATTCTAATTCTGAAAGTACAGCCTCTTCCAAGTCATTAGCATCTTGTTGCCCTTGTATAGAACCATGTGCCATCATGTGATTCGTAGTAAACATAGTTAAACAATCTATAAGAATTACATCAGCAGATTGGCTAATATTTTGCCACTCTTTAGCTAGATATAATGGCACTTCAAAATTTGTCCATATCGCACCACGTCGTTCTTGGTGTTTTTTTATGCGATCAACCATTTCTTCATCAAACGCTTGTCCTGTTGCTACATAAGCTTTACGACCCTCCGTAGAAAGTGCTAAACGTTCTGCAAATTCACTTTTTCCACTGCGTGCTCCACCGGAACACAATATAATTTGGGATTTCATAATGCACCTATACAAGAATTTATAATTTCAGTATCATTATAAGTATAACAAAGGAGCGATACTATGGAAATTATGAATATGAAACTTAAAATGATGGCTACTTTATGGGATAATACCTATCGTGTTGCCATCGACGATGGACAAGGCAAGTATATCGGTACAGCCCGTGTAGTAGTAAATGTTCCACTACCACCAGAAGCGTTACCAGAAAATGCGCCACAAGTAGAGCCACAATTATTGGTTTTAGTAGAAGATTTTGATTTCGGAGCTGATAAAATTATAAACTTTGAAACAACTCTCTCTGATTTGTTAAGAGAAAAATTCCGCTATGAAATTCCTCATATTTTCTTCTACTATCCAAGTCCTCATGATGTGTTAAATCAAACAATTTCACAATAAGGTCTATAACGAGCAAAAAGCTATGTAAAATACATAGCTTTTTTTGTTTATTCAGCTCCAATTTCCTCTTCTACACGACACATGATAAAGCAAAGGTCGGATAGACGGTTTAAATATTTTAAATTAGATTCGTGAACACTTTCACCAGCATCTAATACACGCCATAAATCACGTTCAGCACGACGAGTAATCGTTCTAGCCACATGTAAGTATGCTGAAGATTGTTTCTCACCAGGAATTACGAAATTAGATAAAGGTTCAAGCTTTTCATCAAAGCGATCTATTACCTTTTCTAAATGTTTAACATGTTGTTCTGTAATTACTGGTGCAGCATTTAAGCTAGCAATATCAGCCATTAAAGTCCATAAGTTGCGCTCAATATCATATAATTCAGTAGCAACACGTGGATTTTCAACATAGGAACGAGCCAAGCCTAAAAATGCTTGTAATTCATCGATTGTACCATAAGCTTCTACGCGTAAAGAGGATTTGGGTACTCGTTCACCGGTATATAAACCAGTTGTACCAGCATCACCTGTTTTAGTGTAAACACTACTTGCCATATGTATTACCTCCTATAGATATACATAAATGTAGAAAGAAAAGCTACAGGATCTCAACCTTGAGATTATTTATATTCTGGGAACCAAAGATGAATTTCACGAGCAGCAGCCTCTGGAGAGTCAGAAGCATGTACTACGTTGGCATCCATTGTTAAGGCATAGTCACCACGAATACTACCAGGGGCAGCATCTACAGGATTTGTTGCACCGTTTAATGCACGTACGGATACGATAGCATTATCTCCGGCCAATACGAAAGCAAGAACTGGACCAGATGTGATGAAATCTACTAATTCACCAAAGAATGGTTTTTCTTTATGCTCAGCATAATGCTCTTCAGCTAATTCACGAGGTACTTGTAGAAGTTTTAATGCTTTAATTACAAGACCTTTACGTTCATAACGGCTAAGAATTTCACCACTTAATTGACGCTTAACTGCATCTGGTTTGATTAAAACTAATGTTTCTTGCATGATATCCTCCTGTAGATATTAATTAAAATAATGCTTTCTCTTTATATTTAGGATTCATTGCTTGTTGTTTCAATTTTGCAATACGTTCCTCTGTACGAGGATGTGTACTAAAAAGATTGCTCAAGCTTTCACCAATACCAACCATAGGGTTGATAATAAACATATGGGCTGTTGCATTACTTGCATTTGGCAATGCACCATGTTTTGAATAGTAGTCAATTTTTGCAAGGGCAGATGCTAAAGCCAAAGGATTGCGGCACATCTCTCCGCCCCCCTCATCAGCTAAGAACTCACGTGCTCGAGAAATACTCATCTGAATGAGACCTGCCGCAATAGGTGCAATAATGATTACACCTATAAGAGCTAACGGATTAGAATCTTCGCGGTCATCGGAACGACCAAAGATCGCAGAGAATTGAAGCACTTGGGCAATCATGGAGATGGCCCCTGCCATCATGGCAGCAATGGTGCTAATCAAGGTATCACGATTCTTAACATGTGTTAATTCGTGGCCCAGAACACCTTCTAGCTCATCATCAGTTAGTAGACGTTGAATACCTTCTGTAACAGCTACCGCTGCATGACTTGGATTTCTACCTGTAGCAAACGCATTAGGTACATCACTTGGAATGATATACACCTTTGGCATTGGTAAGTTACCATTCTTAGCCAAACGTTCTACCATACCATATAGTTTTGGATTAGATTGAGCAGTAACTTGTTGTGCATTATATTGTGCTAAAACGATTTTGTCGCTATACCAATAGGACATAAAATTCATACCCATGGATATAACAAACATAATCATCATACCACTTCTACCGCCAATCATATCACCTAAGACCACTAAAATGGCCGTTAGAGTCGCTAATAAAAGCGTTGTTTTCATATTGTTCATAGTTTCCTCCAATTATAGTTATGGACTATGCCTAACACTATAATTATACCACAAACTAAATAATTGATGCGCCTGTACTATCGGCTTCTAAGCAGTATGTTTTATTTTCAATTCCATTAGCTGTAAATACGGCACCCATAGCATCAGCTACAGCTTGTACATGGGCTTTGTCTACATAGGCAATTAACGTAGAACCAGAACCACTAATCGTGGCACCATATGCTCCAGCTGCTTTAGCCGCTTCAAAAGCAGCATCACAATGTGGTATCAATGTTTTTCTGTATGGAACATGTAAATTATCATCTAATGCAACAGATAAATTGCTCAATTGATGTGTAATTAAACTGGTTACAAATAAAGATGCATGGCTCACGTTTTGGACAGCCTCTTTAAACGGTACATGATTCGGTAAAACAGAACGAGCGTATTCTGTGGAGACCATAACCTCTGGTACCACAACAGCAAAATGCAATTCTGATGGAACAGAGATAACTGTATTTAATACCTTTGTCTTTAAACCAGTAGCACAGCATAAATTACCAAAAATAGCAGGTGCTACATTGTCTGGATGACCTTCCATACGGTTTGCAATGACTAACAACTCTTCTTTAGTAAGAGGATGTTTAACTAATGCATTGGCTAACAAAAGGCCACCTACAATAGCCGTACTACTGCTGCCTAGACCACGAGATGGTGGAATTAAAGTTTCAGACGTAATATGTCCGTATTGTATGGGTTCTTGAGCAGTAGCAAACACTTGATCCATGGCAAATCCAATAAGATTCTTTTTAGGGTCTTCAGCGCGAAGAATATCAGCACCAAAACCTTCAAAGGTATATGTATATTCAGTAGCATTTGGATCTGGTGTAAAGCTAAAGATATTGTAAAGGTTTAATGCTAATCCTAGGCAATCAAAACCGGGCCCGCAGTTGGCACTTGTAGCGGGCACTTGTACGCGAATGGTATTCATAGTTTAAGCTTCCATAATACGAATGACACTATTAACAGACTTAACGGAACGCAAGCTGTTAAAGGAATCAATAAGATTTAAAATATAAGATCTAGGACATTTGGACGTAACAATTGCAAGAACCGCAGTTTCTGGATCCATATTACGTTGAACAATAGATAATACAGAAATCTTTTGTTCTGCTAATTTGGCAGAAATTTTTGCTAATACACCTGTTTTATTATCTACTTCTAAACGTAAGTAGTAGCTAGATTGAATCTTGCCAGGAGAGTAAATGTTCTTTTGATCGTAATAGAATGGTTTCAAGCGACCTGTTTCATTGTAGGAAACATTTTTTGCTACTTCCATAATATCGGATACTACAGAGCTACCTGTAGGCAAGCTACCAGCACCGCGACCATATAACATTACATCATCGATACCATTACCTTTTACATAAATAGCATTATAAGAGCCACGAACAGATGCTAAAGGATGTGTTGTAGGAATAAATGCAGGGTATACGTTTAGAGATAAACCCTGGCTAGTTTCCTTAGCAATACCTAATAATTTAATATTGTAGCCAAACTCTTTACCGAATTTGATGTCTTCTGTATCTATGCTTGTAATGCCTTCTACAGATACATCTTCAAAGAAGATGCGACGATTGAAACTAATAGAGGCAAGGATAGCCAATTTACGTGCTGCATCAAGACCTTCAACGTCTGCTGTAGGATCAGCCTCTGCATAACCTAAATCTTGTGCTTCCTTTAGTACATCTTGATAGCTTAAACCTTCTTCAGACATTTTCGTTAAAATGAAGTTTGTTGTACCATTCATAATACCGATGATCTCAGTAATACGATTGCCCGCTAAGGATTCATATAATGTACGGATGATAGGAATACCACCTAATACAGATGCTTCAAAGCGCAAATCCACTCCATTTTTGCTAGCTAAATCCAATAGGTATGGGCCAGATTCAGCTAATAAATCTTTATTCGCTGTTACTACATTTTTCTTGGCTTTTAAAGCACCTTCTACACAATCTTTAGCAAAGGTTGTACCACCCATTAATTCCACAACCATTTGAATGGAATCATCTTTTAATACTTCATCAATATCAGTTACATATTGAGCTGTTTCAGGCAATGTAATATGGCTATATTTATCAGGATTACGCACAAAGATTTTAGAAATTTCTACATTAACACCTGTACGATTTCTAATTAACTCAGCATTATCTTGCAACAAATTAAATGTACCTTGTGCAACAGTACCAAAACCTAATAATGCAATTTTTATAGTGGTCATAATTGTCCTACTCTCTTAATTAGCCTATGCTTGGCCTAAAATTTCTACTTTAATAATGCCCTTCATAGAGCGAATATCTAATAATAAATCTTCTAATGAACCTTGTAAGTCTTTAGTTTCAAAGGAAATGCTGCTATTAGCTATACCTTGTAGAGGAATGTCTTGATTGATTGTCAAAATACTACCATTGCGTTCTGCAATTGCTTTTAACACACTAGATAACATACCTGATTCATTAGACATTGAAACATAAATGCTTACAATTTTACCTTGAGCAATTTCAAAAAATGGGAATACATAGTCTTTATACTTATAGTATGCAGAACGACTCAAATCCATCTTTTCCACTGCTTCGTTAATAGTTTTAACCTCACCTAGTTTCAAAATTTCTTTTACCTTAATCGTCTTTTTTATCGCTTCTGGTAAAATATCTTCTTGCACCAGATAAAACTTATCTTTTTTTGGTTTAGTCATAGAACACACACTCCCTTATTGTTCTTTTGAAGTTTCTTGGGCCACAAATTGACGCCCATATAATGTTAATACTGCATACATACCAATAAAAAATGGCAAATATTCTGCCATAACTCGCCATGCTACAGCCACAATACCAACAGTTCCATTAGGTACAAAGGTACTAAACAATGCTACAAATAGTCCTTCTGCAATCCCTGTTCCCCCTGGTGTTGGTGCGAAATATAAAATTAAATTTAATAGAATCATTCGATCTAATATATCAATGATAGGAATATCTGGTGTGAAAGCATACATCAATGCAGGTGCAATACAGTATAAGCATAATAAACTCAAGCCAGACTCAATAAATACAATAAAGGATTGTATGGGTTGTTTATATAGTAATCCTAAACCTTGATTCAATGTTTCTAATTTAGAAAGCCAATCTTTCGTTTTATGTGCTTTAAACCGTTGCGCTAAGTTATATACGAATTGACGCATATATTTAGTTTGTAAGATATAAGTACCTACCAGCATTGCAATGACAGATACTACTGCAAAAGTCAATAGCATATCTCTTGAAATATATGGAATTTCAATAGCATCATGTAAAAATACTAAAGGTAACATGATAACCAAGAACATAATTGAAAATACGGTGCGTATTAATACGATTGGCGTACCTTTAGATATGGGTACACCATAACTTTTTAATACTAGAACTTGCGCTACAGCACCTCCACTGGCACCTGGTGTCAACATGGCCATAAAATAATTACTAAAAATTACGCGAAGTACCGCCTTTATGGATAGCTTGTACCCACCGATTTTTACAAGTCTTTGTAACCGTAGGCCATCAAAATACATGCCTGCTGCTAAAGCTATCAAAGCTAATAATAAAGAAATACTATTAAATGATGAAATTGTTTTTAATGCATCTAAATCAATAGTGTAGTAAATGATACCAATTGACACAGCCAATAGTAAGAGAAACATAAAGATGCCTCTCTTCATCATTTTACTCATATCAAGTCTCCATAATTAATTAGCTCAATATTATGTTGTCTAATATATAAACGCGTATGGTTAGAACAAACAGCTTGTAATTCATCTTCCCAATGATAGCCCCATTTATATTGATTTCCCAAAATCGTATTATTTAAACCTGGATGAATCATCAATTCATGAGTACCTGATTTTTTAGATACGGATTTTAATATACCTATTAACGTTTTCTGGTTAATGTGTCCCCCGTTTACCATACCCCAAAAATATTGTGTGGAATACATACCATTATCCCGTACTGTAGGCCTTGCCTTTGCCGCTACAGTAGATAAACCGACCTTGCCTAGTAATCGCACTGGCGAGTACATATAATTGACAAATAAAGAGGATTCATCTGGAATGCGTATTGCATTAATACCATAGTGTTTCGCTTGCTCAATTACGATTGGTAGTACCGTTGGTAATACATGCATATGTTGATGACCATCAATATGCGTTACGTGCAAACCGGACTCCATGATCCGTTCCATTTGAGCGTGAATTTCCTTGCGCAACTCACTATAGTTAATCTTTCCAGTATAAATTCGTTTCATAAAATCGATATATGTTTCTGGAAAGACGCCTTCAGATGTAAGCAGAGATGGTACTTCAGATGGATTACATACCGGTTTTAGCCCACCTACTAAGGCGATATGAACACCAATGCCCAACTTAGGGTTATTTTTTGCCATACTTACGGCTTCTGTAAAAGCTTCGCCTCCCGCTAATAGAGAGGTGCTCGTAATGATACCTGTACGATGACCATCAATGACTGCAGCATTAACTGCACTATGAAGACCAAAATCGTCGGCATTTACTATTAATTTGGACATAGTTTACTTCCTTTTCATTAAAAAAAGGGAGAACTTTGTTCTCCCACAAAGGATATATGTTATTGTACCAAATACAGAACTATAAAATCAATACAAAAGCCCTCTACTTGTATACTAGTAGAGGACTTTCGATATACTTATAAATTTTTATCATAAATACTAGATCTGATTCTCAAGTATTTTAATTATGATATCAATTGCTCTTGAGCTTTATACATACATAAAGCCGCTGCTACACTCACATTTAACGATTCAATGTCACCATACATGGGAATCATGATTCGGTGCTCACATAGATTCATAACCTCAGGTGTTACCCCATTCCCTTCATTACCTAAAATCAACATACATCGTTTATCGTATGTAACCATGTTATAAGGTTTTGATTCCTCTAGGGCAGTTACATAGGTAGACATATTGGATTCTGCAATCAGATCATTGAGCATAGATAATGTGACGTCTTCATAGACTGGTATTTTATGTAACGCACTCATTGTGCTACGTACCGTTTTATCATTATATGGATCCACGGTACCTTTCATCAAAAATATACCTTTCACACCTGCTGCGACAGCAGTCCTTATAATCGTGCCTAGATTACCAGGATCTTGGACGCCATCTAGTGTAATATAGACACCATCTTCAATAGAGATAGATTCCATACTATGTTTAGGTTTAGCTACAATTGCAATAATACCTTGTCCATTTACGGTATTATCGATTTTATCAAATATTGGATCTTGCGCAATATAAGTAGGAATTGATTGCATAGAATCTAAAGCTAATAAAGCTTCGATATTATTATCTTTACATTTAGATTCTCGTATAACAATTGTTTTTATTACACCATTAGATGAAATATCACGGATAGAACGAATACCTTCAACAATATATTCACCATGTTTATTACGATTTTTACGCTGTCCTAGAGAAACTATACGCTTAATAGTCTTATTATCTTTAGATTGGATAAATTCCATGCTAACTCCCGCTTTTTTGACGAATCCATAAATTATAAAAGGCCCCCTTTAGGTCTATTAATTCTTTAAAAGAACCTTGTTCTATTATTTTACCATATTCAATATAAACAATTTTATTTGCTTCTTGTACCGTCGATAACCGATGAGCGATACTTACAATCGTCTTACTACCCCGAATACGTTCGATACTTGCTTGTATTTGTTTTTCCGTATGACTATCAATATTAGCAGTTGCTTCATCTAATAATAAAATAGGTATATTTCTTATTAATGTACGACCAAAGGCTAGTAATTGCTTTTGTCCATCTGATAATAAAGAACCTAAGTACCCAACAGGTGTATTATAGCCTTCAGGTAATTGTTCAATCATAGAATCTAAATTTACTTGTTTTGCAGCTTTTACCATTTCATCATGAGATATAGAGTTATCAAAAAGTGTAAGATTATCTTTAATAGAACCTTTAAATAAGTAAGCTTGTTGGAATACATACCCCATTAAATGACGAAGTACAGAACTATCATATTTTGAAATATCAATACCATTAATGTAGATGGAACCCTTTGTAGGTTTATAGATACCCATTAGTAAGGACAATAATGTGGACTTACCACTACCGGATGGTCCTACAATACCAGTAAAATCACCAGCTTTAATATGTAAGGTGAAATCTTGTAATGCATAGACATCGTTATTCTCATAGGAAAACCAAACATGATCAAATTCAATTGATTCTACTGGAATCAGTTCCTTTGGAACTTCATCTACCATATTTCGCTCTTTTTCCTCTAATAATGGAACTAACCGTTCTGCACCAGCTAATGAACTTTGCAGGGAATTATATTTGTCTGCAATGTCCTTTAATGGTTGAAAGAATCGATCCATATATTGAATGAAAGCAAAAACAGTACCTGCATCAGCTATAGAATCAATTAAATTGGTAGTGGTAAATATAACAATTAATGCTACAAAAAATAATCCATCAACGAGAGGTCTAAAAATAGAAAATGTTGTTACTTCAAAAAGACCGGCTTCTAAAAAACCTTTATTAACAGTTTCATATTTATCTTCTATAGCCTTTTCTCCACCATAGGACTTTACAAT
>NZ_CALJSP010000018.1:0-6825 GCF_937975875.1 Veillonella dispar
AAATAAAGGCACTAAAGATTTTCATAAACCTATACATGGATTATTAGCTCTCCTTCAGCTGTGCTTTCAAAGCGTCAATTTCTTTTTGTAGTTGTTTTACTGTTTTAACCATATCCGGCAAACGGTTTTCATAGGCTGCCAATTTTAACCATTCTTTATGTGGTCTCATAGGATAGCCCGCCATAATAGAATTAGATGGTACATTACCTGTAATACCAGTCTTTCCAGCAAATTGTACATTATCTCCAATTGTGATATGTCCAGTACAACCAGTTTGACCTGCAAAGATTACATGATTACCACATTTAGTACTACCTGCAATACCAACTTGAGCAATTAAGAAGCAATCTTCACCAATTTCCACATTGTGACCAAGATGTACAAGGTTATCAATTTTTGTACCACGACGAACTAATGTAGATCCCATTGTAGCATTATCAATTGTTGTACAAGATCCAATCTCAACATCATCTTCAAGAATAACATTACCAACTTGTGGAATATGTGTATGTACGCCATTCTCTGTAGCAAAACCAAAGCCTTCGCCACCAATTACTGCTTTAGCACGCAATACAACGCGTTTACCTAAAATACAATTTTCATGAACAATAGCGCCTGCATAAATATCAGAACCTTCGCCAATACGCACATTATGTCCAATATAAACATATGGGCGAATTGTTACATTATCTTCAATGACTGCATTATCATTAATAACACAATAGGCACCAATAGAAACATTTTTTCCAATCGTTACATTTTCGCCAATAATAGCAGTACTATGCACTTCTCTAGGAACAACAACAGGTGGATGGAAGAGTTCTAACACTTGTGCAAATGCTGCTTTTGCATTATCAACTACAATTTGAGCCATCGGTGCATCTTTCACTTCAGATTCAACGATCACAGCACCCGCTTGGCATAATGCAATATGTTCAACATATTCACCTACTGCAAAAGTTATGGATTGTTTTACGGCTTGTTCAAAGCTACGTGTCTCAGTAATAACAATAGATGCATCGCCTATAACACGACCACCTACTAATGTTGCGAGTTCCTGTAAAGTTTTTTCCAAGGTAAACTCCTCCCCCTGTAATAATCCTTAATTATTGTGCACTTTCCTCAGTATTAACTGCTGTGGTTTGACCTGCTTGTTGAGCATTTTGTTGTGCATCTTGTTGTTCTTGTGCTTTAGCCGCATTTTCAGCTTCTTTAATTTGGTCATCAGAAGCTTTGCCCATCTTCGCAATCAAATCATCAGTCACATCGGAGCCACCACCAACAACAGCACCTTTTTCAATAACAACATCAAGTTTTTTCTCTTTTACAAGTTCACCAACTTTTTGTTCTTGATATTGACGATATTCTTGTGCTTTTGCATTGGCAAAGGCGTTTAACTCTTGATTAGCTTGATTAAATACATTTTGTTTAGATGCTTCATCAGCGGCTGCAATTTTAGCATCCAACTCAGCTTTCTTAGCATTGATTTCTTTAGTGATTTCAATACCTTTTTCAGTGCTGTTTGCTACTTTCACGCTATCAACATAACCAATATTATTAGAGCCGCAACCACCTAAAATAGCCATAGAAGCCACTAAGGATGCACCTAATACTAAAGATTTAATACGTTTATTCATAATATAACTCCTTATTGAACTCGATAGGACGCTTTTACAGCATCAGTAATATCAAGCCCCTTAATATTACCACCATCATCGATGATGACTAAATCTAAATGTTGTTCCTCTGCAATAATTGCTACACGCATACGAACATCTTCTAAAATGGCCTCATGAAGTGCACTCACTTCAGCTTCTTTATCCGAAAGCTTTTTAGCCCAAGAATCATTCCAGTCCTGTGCAACAGGTAAGTTATTATTAGCAATAATAGATTGTGCTTGTTGTTGTACCATAGTATCCCGTTTTGCAGCCAATTCCTTTTGTAAAGATGCTGCATATTGGTTAAGCTCTTCTTGCCCTTTTTGTTGCATAGGAGCAAGTTCTGCTTGTACTTTAGCCTTAATAGAGTCCACATCTAGATTAGATGGTTTTCTCTTAGCTAATAACTCCTTCAATCGTTCCTCTTTCTTAGCCTTCTCTGCCATAGCTGCTTCTTTTTGTGCATCATTAATGTATACACGAGCATCATAAGCATAAAGATCTAACTGTAGATTAACGATTTCTAAATCATATTCATTAGAGCTAACTTTTAACTCAGCCAAATATTTTTGCGTAAGTTCGTTTCGTTTTGCATTCAATTGCTGATTCAATTCATTTTCTTTTGTTGCAATACGAGTTTGCAATTCCACCGTAAGAGCATCTGACAAGGTTGAATCTAATGCAAGAGATTTCAACTGTTCCTCTTGTGTCTCTGACTTGGCATTTAGAGCTTGTTGTTCAAGTTCATACTGACGTTGTAAAAGGTCCAATTCATTTTTAGCTTGTTTATAATCCTCATAAGAAGGATTAAACTCTAATACATCATCAATACGTACAACACCTATTGATACCCCATCAGGACTCTGCTGACGATTCGTCACAAATCCATAGGCCCAAACCATAGCACATAATGCAACAACGAGAAATATGGCAAATCCGATATATCGTTTTTTCCCATCCATTGTCGTTCTCCCTTACATAGAACTACAGTTTATTTTTTCGCATCATTAGCTAATTTTTTCAATACTTGATCTGTAATATCTACACCACCATATAATACAGTGTCTTTAGTCATTACAACGCTAAGGCCTTTTGCATCACCTACAGCTTTTGCTGCTTCCATCGCTTTATCTTGAACGGATTTAGCAATTTCTTGATCTTTTTTTGCCAAGTTTTGACGTGCTTCTTCAGCTAATTTTTGTTTAGTCGCATCATCTTGTGCTGCATCAATTTTTGCTTGTGTTTCTTGTTGTAATTGGCTTTGATAGCTCATATATTCTTGAGCTGCAGAGATATAAATTGGATTATCTTGAGACATCATACGAGATGTATCGATAACACCAATTGTACTAGCCCCACCATTACCACTAGGTGTAGCCATTTGAGTGTATGCTAATGCACCAATACCGATAATAAAAATAGCAGCAATGACGATGGAGAAAATTTTCACATTCGCCTTGTTGTTCATCATTCGCATCATAATAGAGTGCCCTCATTTCTTTAAATTACTACATCAAAGGATGCCATATAGAGATATTGGTGAAAGCCTCTTTAGAAAAGAGGCCTCCACCATATACATTTACTATATTAGAATTGTGTGCCGAAGCTGAAGTGGAATTTATTTTTATGTTTACCCACGCCATAATCAAGTTTAACTGGACCAATAGGTGTAGTAATACGAACACCAGCACCAACGCCATAGTTGAATGTTTTCTTGCTATTGTACCAAGAAACATTTGGTGCATCCCATGCATCACCGATATCAGTGAACAATACGCCACTAACCTTTTTAACGATTGGGAAACGGAATTCCAATGTAGCATTGTACATATACTTACCGCGGAATTGATCATCTTCATAACCACGTAAGGAGTCAGCACCACCCAATGTGAATAATTGGCTATAAGGAGCATCACCTTGGATAAAGCCACCACGTGCACGGAATGCCAATACATTCTTAGCACCTAGTTTTTTATACATACGTGCTTCAGCTGTGAATTTGTAGAAGTCGAAGTCACCGCCTAAGCCATGACCAGCCCATTGTGCTGTATAGGAAATACGACGACCACGTGTTGGATCATAGATATTGTCACGGGAATCGTATACTTTTTGCCATGTAATGGAATTGATACGACCGAAGTTTTTGTCTACATATTTGTCATCTGCAAAGTTATAGGAACCATTATCCCAGTTTTGGCCTTTGCCAGCATTTCTATCATAACGATAACCAGAACTATCATCACTATCCCATTTATAAGAATCTTTACGGGATTCAAGAGTCAAGTAATCACGTGTATATTCCCCAGTTTGACGACCGAAGGAAATGTTGAAACCACGAGATTTCTTGTTATATTCAGCTACTTCATTACCATCTTCGTTATAATCTGTGTATTCATCTTCACGGTTGAAGAAGGAGAAGCCAAGGGATGTACCTTTGCTATCAATCCAAGGTTTCAAGTAAGAAATTTGGTAGTTTTTGTATTTTTTCTTACCACCGATTTCCCAGTGAACTTTAAATTTGTCACCAGTACCGCGGAAGTTATCTTCACCAAATTCAATGATACCCATCAAACCATCAGATTTGGAGTAACCAGCACCTAGTGTAATAGTACCTGTTTTATGTTCCAAAACATCGATTTCAATAATTACATTGTTAGGATCTTGATCGCCAGGCAACATGCGAACATTTACATCATCAAAGAAGCCTAGGTTGTATACGCGTTCTACAGAACGGCGTACCAAGAATTTATTGAAAGGTTTACCTTTCTTTTGAACGAATTCACGAGTAATAACTTTATCGCGAGTTTTCTTGTTACCAGCAGGAACGATATCTTCTACAATACCTTCTACGATATGAACGTGAAGCACACCTTGGTCATCTACGCGAATACCATCAACGTGTGCCAACATGTATCCATCACGAGCATATGCTGCATTAATACCTTGAACTTTCTGGCCAACATATACGGAGTTAAGGACTTGACCTGGTTGAAGATCCATGAATTTAGTCAATACTTCAGAAGTATAAACTGTATTACCTTCGAAAGATACACCAGTAGTAATTGGATTTACTGTAACAGCAAAGTCCAATTTAACACCTTCAGGTACAGTTGTGAATACAGGATTTACTTCAGAGAAGTATCCAGTATTACCAAGGTTAGTTACGTCTTTGAATACACCATCAACGGATACAGCATCGCCAATTTTTTCTGACAAAATAGGCAATAGTTGTGCTTGTTGTTCAGCTGTTACACCAGAAATAGATAAACCAGTAATCAATTTACCTACATATGGGTTAATAGACTCAGCATTAGCAGATGTAACATATTGAGCCTCTACAGTTGTAACAGCTTGAGTTTGGCCATTTTCAGCAGCCTTATCAAGGTCAGTACCACCAGTAGTTTTAGATACCATTTTTACTTGTTTGTCATCTGTTTTTAAAGCAGCATTATTAACTGTAACAGTTCCGTCAGAACCTTTAACTACAGTACCATCGCTAGATACAGTTGTATCACCACGAGCCGCTAAGATAGCTGCATCAGTTTCATCTTGTGTTGTTGCAGGTGTAGCTGCATCAGCATTGTAAACTGCTTGTGTAGTAGTAGCATCATTTGTTGTAGCTGCACTAGTTGTTGTTGTGTTATTTAAATCTGGAGTATAGCCAGCTTGTACCTCTGCAGCAAATACACTGCCTGTCCCCATGACAGCAGTCAACACAGATGCTGCAAGCATACTTTTATAGGCTTTTGGTTTAAACATAAATTCCTCCTAGAACTCATCCCCATAAAAAGTTTACATCTTGTTTTATAAAGACTAATAAATCTTTATTATTATAGCATAAAATACTGGGAATGAGTACTATATTAAACAAATTTTATGAAATTAATATGACTAGAATGTGCATATCCATGGGATTTACACACTCTAGTCATAAACTTAGAAGCTCCTTGTCCAACGACCACCTATATAATTGTTTCCTTGCGATGTGCGCCATGCAGTAAACTTAAGATTACGTTTGACAGAATATTCTACACCATATTTATTTTGTTTATTATTAATACCTTGAGAATAGGTAAGCATAACTTTCGGCACAATATACTTGCCAATTTCGATATTGTAATTGCCAGCAGTTTCTCGATTAGTCGGTTCATCAGGATCAATGGAACCAGTCGTAATATTGATTCTATCAAGCCCTAATGTATTTTGTAATGCATCTTGTACATAACCAAAGGCAAACATTTGTAATCCTGCAGTAGCAACAGCATTTACATCTTCATTTGTCAATGTACTGCTATTTGAATCTGCCCCACGGCCAAAGGTCAACATGGAAATAATTTGTTTTCTAGACAAACTAGGATTAGACGATAAAGTCAAATCCATGTGATCTACCGTGCCTTTTACGCCGAGCAGAATATTATAATTACTTACATTTGTTTCAGCCTCTAATTGTAAGTTTGGCAAATAGGAGCCACCCACGAAGTGTGCATTCCCCTTCGTAATATTAAATACATGACTTAAGTATTTAAATGTACCAGATTTAACATCAAACTGACCACTAGCTGTTGGGTTTTGTAACGTTCCGCCAAAGTGAACATCACCACCAATGAACATATTATACAAAGTACGATCATATAGGCGTACACCCTTGCCAGCATGGATGGTAACGTCTACCCCCATATTGGTACTACTTTCACTAGATTGTAAGGAAAGAGGAATTTTGAATTGAATCTTTTCAAGATTCAAAGTACCTATCAATGTAGGCAAACCATCTCTATCCGCGATATAAAGTTCACCATTTAATGGTCCTCGTACATATTCACTGTGCACCTCTAAGCCATCAAGCTGAACTGCGGCCTTATAATTAGTAAGGCTATGACCGGCCCAGTTTACTTTAGCAGCTAAACCTGCAGAACCTTTACCCATATTAATACGAGATTGGAAATCACCTTGTTGACCAGAGAAAATTAAGTCACCATCAATACCAGTAATTTGATTTTCTACACTTGCCAATTTCATCGAACCATTACGTACCGATACAGTACCATATGCTTCAGGCTGATCAATAGTGCCTGTAATGTGAACCGTGCCTTTTAACGGACCTGTTGCCTCCTTAACACTAGTTGTAAGAAGAGGGATAACAGCCATATCTGCTTCGTTAAAATCAATA
>NZ_CALJSP010000019.1:0-5296 GCF_937975875.1 Veillonella dispar
ACAATTCAAGGGAGAGGACTTCTCTATTCCTAAGATTCAACCGTCAAATTTGCGAATTCAATCTATGGTTTCTGGATTGAGATTAGAAGTAGCTTATGAACGTGTATTAAAAATCGACAAGGCTATTGAAGCAAAATATCCATATGCCTTTGATGAACGATTTGGTTATTTAACGGCTTGTCCTACTAATGTAGGCACAGGTTTGAGGGCATCTGTAATGTTACATTTGCCAGCATTGACCATATCGGGACGAATTACACGGCTTATTCGTAGCATCATTCAGTTGGGCTACTCTGTGCGTGGATTATATGGTGAAGGTTCAGAAGCATTAGGAAATATATATCAAATTTCTAACCAACGTACCATGGGTACTAGTGAAAAAGATACAATAGAACAATTAACAAAGATTGTAGAAGGGATTATTGCAGAAGAGCGAAAATCTCGACAGTTATTATTACATAATGATAAAGAAGGTTTAGAAGATGTGTTATGGCGCTCCTATGGGGTTCTACAGAATGCACGCCGTGTAAATGGTAAAGAGGCCTTAACAAAGCTTAGTGATATCCAGTTAGGCGTTGACTTAAATATTTTACCTCAATGGGGTAAGGATTCCTTTAATGAGCTGATTGCTATAACTAGACCTAATTTCCTTTCAAAGTATGCAGGAAATGATAATCTAACAGATATCGAGCGTGATAGCTATCGGGCAAAGGTAATCCGTCAAAAGCTTTCACATTAATAGCTATTCCAACGGTATAGCCTACCATTGTTTACATATATTTGAAGAGAAATAATTACAATTTACATAGATAGATGAGGTGATAGTATGATGCAACGATTTACAGATGATGCACAGCGTGTCCTTTCCTTTGCTCAAGAAGCCGCATTGGAGTTGGGACATGACTATGTAGGCACTGAACATGTACTCATCGGCCTGACAAAGGTTAAAAATGGTGTTGCTGCTAAGGCCTTAGAAGAGCTTAATATTGTTACAGAAGATATTTTTGAAGCTGTAGAAGAGCAAGTGGGCCGCGGTAATAAAAAAGCAACATCTATATATATGACGCCACGTGTTAAGCATGTACTTGAGTTAGCTGTTCAAGTAGCTAATCGCATGAATCATAATTACGTTGGTACTGAGCATATTCTACTTGGTTTACTCAGCGACGGCGGTGGTGTTGCAGTTGGGATTTTACGGGCTATGAATATTCGTACCGACGATATAGTAGAAGCGATTCGTCATATTCTTGGCTCTAGTTCTAATGGTAATCATAGTGGTCAAGAAGGAGCAAATAACAATGGCGACCTAGGTGATTTAACCGATTTCGCTACGGACCTAAATGAGTCTGCAAAACAAGGTAAAATTGATCCTGTTATTGGTCGTGATACAGAAATCCAACGTGTTATCCAAATTCTTAGTCGTAGAACTAAAAATAATCCAGTTCTTATCGGTGAACCTGGTGTAGGTAAGACGGCTATTGCTGAAGGTTTGGCACAACGTATTGTCAACGGTAATGTACCAGAGATTTTGCGTAACAAACGCATTATTTCTCTTAGTATTAGCTCTATGCTAGCTGGTGCAAAATACCGTGGTGAATTTGAAGAACGCTTGAAAAAAGCAATCGATGAAGTGCAACAACATAAGGATATGATTATATTCATTGATGAAATTCACACATTAGTTGGAGCAGGTGCCACTGAAGGCGCTATGGATGCGGCAAATATCTTGAAACCAGCTTTGGCACGCGGTGAATTCCAAGTGATTGGCGCTACGACACTTGATGAATACAAAAAGCATATTGAAAAAGATGCTGCCTTAGAGCGTCGTTTCCAACCTGTTCAAGTAGGGGAACCTAATGAAGAGGATGCTCTTGAAATCTTGAGAGGCTTACGAGATCGTTATGAGGCCTTCCATAAGGCTAAAATTACAGATGAAGCATTAAAAGCTGCTGTTACCTTATCTAGTCGATATATTACAGATCGATTTTTGCCGGATAAAGCTATCGATGTGGTTGATGAGTCTGCATCTAAGGTTCGTATGAAGGTATTTTCGGCGGCACCAGATGTTAAAGCTTTAGAAGACAGACTCAATACGGTTAAGAAGGAAAAAGAAGCGGCTGTCACATCACAAGATTTTGAAAAGGCAGCTAAACTTCGTGATGAAGAGCAAGCTCTAGTTAAAGAAATTGATGATAAAAAAACTGTAGCTAAAGAAGAAAGTGATCAAAAATTAATAGTTACAGAGGAAGATATCGCTGCCGTTGTAGCTCAGTGGACTGGTATTCCTGTAACTAAAATCGCAGAAGAAGAATCAGAAACCTTGCTTCATTTAGAAGATGAATTACATAAACGTGTCATCGGTCAAGATGATGCTGTTACAGCTGTAGCAAAAGCTGTGCGCCGTGCAAGGGCTGGATTAAAGGATCCAAAACGTCCAATTGGTTCCTTCTTGTTCCTTGGACCAACAGGGGTTGGTAAAACTGAGCTAGCAAGAGCGCTTGCATCCTCCTTGTTCGGCGATGAATCTGCTATGATTCGACTTGATATGTCTGAATATATGGAAAAACATACTGTTTCCCGTTTAGTTGGGGCACCTCCAGGATATGTAGGTTATGAAGAGGGAGGCCAATTGACTGATGCAGTTCGACGTAAACCATATAGCGTTATTTTACTTGACGAAGTAGAAAAGGCTCATGCAGATTTCTTTAATATCCTATTACAAGTTCTTGATGATGGCCGTCTTACAGATAGTCAAGGGAGAACCGTAGACTTTAGAAATACGGTTATTATCATGACGAGTAACTTAGGTGCAAAAGCATTACATAAGAACTCTACAGAATTAGGTTTCTTGGCACCGAAAAAAGCAGAATCTCATTCTAATGATTCCAAAAGAATAGATTTTAAAGAGGCTAAGAAGTCTGTTCTGGATGCAGTAAAACGTCACTTCAGACCAGAGTTTTTAAATCGCATTGATGAGATGATTGTATTCCATCCATTAACTGAAGAGGATTTAACAAAAATTGTAACAATTTTGATGAGTGATGTAATAAAACGTCTTGGAGAACGTGATTTACATTTAGAAATTACACCTGAGGCTATGAAATTGCTCGTTAAAGAAGGTTCCGATTTTACAATGGGGGCTCGGCCTTTAAAACGCGCTATTCAACGCTTAATTGAGGACCCTGTATCCGATCTTATTTTGAAAGGAGAGGCGATAGCAGGAAAAACTATTAAAGCTAATGCAAAGGATAATGATATTGTTGTAACGATTTAATATAAATACAAAATTAATAGTTAATGACTACCTTTCATATAAATTATATGGCTTAAATGGTATACTATAGAATAGTGATAGTTAACCATGTAGTAAAATTATGCATAAAAGGTCATGAATGGTTATCATTCATGACCTTTTTTATCTTTTATAACAGTTTTGAGGTAATATGGCAAAAGCAAAATCAGTATTCTTCTGTCAAAATTGTGGAGCGGAGTCTTCTAAGTGGATGGGGCGTTGTCCACAATGTGGTGAATGGAATACATTAGTTGAAGAGATTATTAAAGAAACTAAACATAGCCGCACACCTTCACGAGGTGTGGGAAGCCAAACAACAAAACCAACAGCTTTACCAGATATTGAAATTTCATCTCTCGCTCGTGTCTCTACAACCTTTGGTGAAATCGACCGCGTATTAGGTGGTGGGATTGTTCCTGGGGCCCTTATGCTCTTAGGTGGTGATCCTGGTATAGGCAAGTCTACACTACTTCTTCAAGTATCTCAAAAGGTGGCTGATACGATAGGTACTGTACTATATGCATCTGGAGAAGAGTCTCAGTTACAGCTTAAGCTTCGGGCAGAACGACTTCATATCAATAGTGGGCGACTACAAGTTATTGCTGATACAGATTTAGATCATATCTTAGAGCAAGCTGATGCAATGACGCCTTCTTTGTTAGTTATCGACTCTATTCAAACCATGTATACTGGAGATATCGATGCTGCTCCAGGTAGTGTTAGCCAAGTGCGAGAATGTACATCACGACTCCTTCGATTCTGTAAAGAACGCAATATTCCAACAGTAATCATTGGACACGTTACTAAGGAAGGTAATATTGCGGGGCCTCGTATGTTAGAACATATGGTGGATGTAGTGCTGTACTTTGAAGGCGAACGGTCTTACCAATTCCGTATTTTGCGCTCAATCAAGAATCGTTTTGGATCTACATCTGAAACAGGTATTTTTGCCATGGTTGAGGAAGGGTTACAAGAGTTATCTAATCCATCAGCTTCCTTATTGGCAGAACGATCTGATGAGGAAAGCGGCAGCGCCGTTATGATTTATCTTGAAGGGGTTCGTCCTATCCTTGTAGAGGTACAAAGCCTTGTTGTTACGACTGCTTTTGGTATGCCTAGAAGAACTGCAATCGGTTATGACCTTAATCGTTTAATTGTACTTTTGGCAGTATTAGAAAAACGTTGTGGTTTCACGTTAGGTAATAAGGACGTGTACGTTAACGTTATTGGTGGTCTCAAGGTAAATGAACCAGCTTGTGACTTGTCTATGGCCGTTGCTATCGTATCTAATTTAAAAAATCGCATTGTTCCTACCGATATGGTCATTTTAGGTGAAGTAGGACTCACTGGTAATGTTCGTAGCATTCCACGTATTGAACAGCGTATCAATGAAGCGAAGAAATTAGGTTTTAAAAAGTTTATTATCCCTGAAGGCAATTATAAGCAAATCAAGGATAATGATAGTTCTATCAAGATTAGAGGCGTTAAATCTATTCAAGAGGCAATGCAGTTGGTATTTTCTTAATTAGGAGGTGATGTAATGATTTATCGCATATTGCGCTATGTAATAGCCATTCTTGTGGGCACAGCGGCCTATGTTGGAATGGATAGCTTAGCACCTATTATCGACCCATATTTGGTCTCTCAATTTGAGTCTTTTGGGGATATGTCATTGACTATTGCACGTATTTCAGTATTAATTTTTGGTACTTTATTAGGCGTTATTATTGGGTATTTAATTTCTTCATTTATTTTAAAGCAAGGCTTAGTCATTGCTAAACGTTTAGAACGCATTCTTACTCATATTCCAAATCAAGAATTGATTGCAGGCACCATCGGTTTATTATTCGGTCTTATTATTGCAAATTTAATTGGTGTTGCATTTCATCAAGTACCTATTATAGGACCTTATATTCCTATTATATTGAGTGCTATCTTTGGATATAGTGTACAACAGCGTCAGCCTCGTGCTGCGCATCGTCATCGGCATGGTCATCGGCACGG
>NZ_CALJSP010000020.1:0-21048 GCF_937975875.1 Veillonella dispar
CGACTATTTACCAATCTTTGGGACTGAAATAGCAACACTTTTTGTCCTATAACCCGGAGATTACTATTTAGCTTTGAATGAGGGTAAAACAAAAAGCCGTGTAGTTACACGGCTTTTTATCATTGCGATTATTTAATTATTTATTTGTTGTGTCGTAGTAGTTTACGCGTGGAGGCAATGGGAACTGAATTGCTCCATTTGTGTTTGTAAGTGGTTCTGGTGGTAGTTGTAAGAATACTTTCTCGCCAAATTTCTTTTTGAATGCTTTTAGAGTTGGTTTTTGAATGGAATCAACGGTAATAAGAAGGGCACTTGTATCAGTGTTAGGTGCGATGGAAAGGATTTTTCCTTTCGGTTCCTTCTCTTGATAAAGGGAGATAGCATCGGATTGATAATCCTCTAGTTGTTCTTGTGTTAATTTACCTTTTGATACAACTACAGCTCTATCTAACTGTGGATCGTGAGCTTGTGCGATAGCGTTAGTGACGAGGTCGGCTTTCTTTTGATCTATTAAGGATGCATGTAATTGTCCTGCTTCCCAGAAAAGGGCACCATCTTGACGGAATTTTGTGAAGTCATTGTCATAGCTTAAAGCTTTGCTAATGATATTAGCTGTCTTATTTTCCACTTGTTGTTTGAACAATGTGTTGTGGAACGCAAGGGCTTGTTCCGTTTGTGTCATGCGGTATGCAATTTCAGCTGCCTCAGCACGAGTTACATATTTTTCAGGGTTGAATAATGTGCCAGGAGCGTAGTTTGTGAAGCCAAGGTATGCAAGTTCACGAACTGCATCTTGAGCCCAAGGAGCTACGAATTTTTGGTCTCCATAAGCAATACTATCAAGTGCTGTTGGATCTTCTGTTGTGTATCCTAAGTAGTGAATGTAGTTGTCTGCTACTACAGCAAATTCTTGGCGAGACATATATTTTTCAGGTTTATATGTGTTGTCACCATAACCGCTGATGATATTTTTACGCGCTACAGATTCGATAGCAAGAGCAGACCAGCGATCGGATGTAATATCTTTAAATTTGCTAGATAAGAAGGCTGCTGTACCATCATCTGTGATGTTGTTGAAGAGAGCAGCTACTTCTTCACGAGTCATAGGTTGATTAGGTCGGAATGTACCGTCAGAATAACCTTTCATAAGATTTGCTTTTGTTACAGTACTGATAGAATTGGCAGCCCAGAAATCGCTAGGTACATCAGAGAAGATGTGAGCACGGATTTTTTGAATATCTTGAGGCGTACCAATAGATGTATTTACAACTACAGGTGTGGCAGTTTTAGCAGCATCAAATTTAGGAGACTCTGCATTAGTTGGTTCTACGTTGGAAACATCAGTTTTTGGTGTAACTGCTTTTGTGTTGTCTACTGTAGATGCTTCAACCTTTGTGGAGGCTACTGTAGTAGCATGAGTTGTAGTATTAGCGGAAACAAAACCGAGGCCTGTTGTAGCTAATAGTGTGCCTAAAACAAGGGCACGTAATGCATAAGGGGTATTCTTGTACATAAAAATCCTTCCTAAATATGGTAAACGGCTAACGTTCTATAGCCGAAGAATATAAACTTTCACCAACAATAAAATCTATATTCATTATATAGTGAATTATAAGGCATGCATAGTGATATAAACAAAGCAGCGTAATACTAAACGTATACGCTGCCTTGGCTAGTTGAGTGAACGCCGATTAGCGTTTTACTGTCATTTTTACTTTGGAACCGAATAATTTAGAGATTCCTTGTTGTGTTTCTTTAGATGCAGTTGTTACAACAGCGTAAAGTTGGTTGTTTTCTACATCAGGGAATGTAGCTAGGATTGTACCAGCTTTTTCGTTTTTGTTGTAGTAGTTGCGGAAGTTCGCATCAATTGCATCGTATTCAGTTTGGCTGTATTGGGATGGTTCAACTACAACATAGTTGTTTACAGTGGAATCACCACGTGCAGCAAGGTTAGCTTTTACTGTGGAGATATCGCTATCTGTTTTCAATGCTACGTGCAATTGATTGTCGCGCCAGTACATTACACCGTAATCTTGGAAAGCATCTTCTGTTTTGTATGTTTTATTCAATTCAGAGAATACTTTGTCTTCCAATGCAGCTTGTTGTTTTTGATCAAGTGCTTTTAAAGCGCTACGACGAACAGGGCGAACTGTGCGAGTAGGTTCAGTTTTTTGAGCTACTGCAGCATTTTTGTTGCCTTTTACATCTTTTTCAGCTTTTTTGGCATCATTTTTTACTGTTTTGTCGGCTTTAGCTACATCTTTTTTAGTGTCTTTACTTACTTTAGATGCATCTTTTTCTGCTGTATCAGCTTTTTTTACATCTTCTTTTACAGCTGTTTCAGCTTTTGCTTCAGTTGTAGTATGTTTTGGTGTTGCAAGACCAGCACCGTTAAGCATGCGGTTCAAAATTGTAGCCGCTTGTGCTCTTGTTACAGGTTGTTTAGGGTTAAAGTTTTCTGTTGCGCCAGATGCTACAATGCCACGTTGTGCCATGTATTGGATGTCTGCCAAGTAAGCAGAGGAAATGCTAGCTTCGTCTTTGAAAGTAACCTTTTCTGTTTTTACAGGTGTAGAAAGGTTTAACTTTTTTGCTAGACTAGCTGCGGAAGCAACGAATTGTTCGCGGTCCATAGTTTTGCTAGGTGTGAAAGCTGTTTTAGATGTGCCTTCCATTACGCCTGCAGCGCTTACCAATTTGATAGCGGAGCTGGACCAACGATCTGCTTCTACGTCAGAGTAGGAAGTAGCGGATTCTTTTGTTACGATATCAGCTAATTCTTGTTCATTTAAGTTATGTTGTAATACTTTGCCGTAAATAGCAGCTGCTTGTTCACGAGTGATTTGAGCACCAGGTTTGAATGTGTTATCTGCGTAACCAGAAAGGTAACCAGCTTGTGTCATTGCTTGGATAGCGTCGCGAGCCCAGTTATCTTTAGTGTCAGGATATACGCCAGCAGGTAAGTTTTCTTTAGCTTTTACAGCTTTTTTACCTTCTACTTTAGCAGCATCTTCTTTGACATCGTTTTTTACAGCTGTATCAACGCGTTTAGCGTCGTTTTTTATGGAAGTATCTACGCGTTTAGCGTCATTTTTTGCAGATGCATCAACATGTTTTGCATCGCTTTTAACGGATGCATCAGCATGTTTAGTATCGTGTTTTACAACTGTAGTTGCATGGTTAGCATCATTTTTAGCAGATGTATCAACATGTTTTGCATCGTGTTTAACGGATGCATCAGCATGCTTAGTATCATGTTTTACAACTGTAGTTGCATGTTTAGCATCGTTTTTTACGGAAGTATCAACGCGTTTAGCGTCATTTTTTACAGATGTATCTACACGTTTTACATCAGATTTAGCTGCAGTATCAGTTTTTGTAGCAACATTAGATACTTCGGCTTTTGCGTGCGCCGCAGTTGTTTCGGCGTGAGCCATGCCGAATGTGGAACCGAGGGCCAATGTAATTGCCAAGGATAAAGATAATTTATTTAGTTTCATTGAAAAGGCTCCTTTCAAACTATACTTATATAAAATAAATTATAACACTTTTTAAATTTATACACTACTATAAGAAAATGTAATATATAAGGATAAAAATTACATGAATTTGAAATTTAAAGGCTATTTATATAAATATTCAATGAATTATAGGTAAATAACGATATGAGAGCCATTGGAAAATGCGAAATGATAAACATTCCCAAAATCTAGAATTTAAGGGACTTTTACAAGAATAATTTATAAATAAGTAGGTGTTTGTGATAAAATGCAATGTTTGTTATTACAAAAAGTCATAACGATATGAGAAATAAAAGGGTACATACTAATATAGCAATTCTTTGGACATTTTCTATATGATTAATTTATAATTATATCGATAAAGCTTTTGAATATTTATTTGAAAGCATAAGTAATGTTTCGGGCAGAAAATTATTGAAAAACTTTCACTAGAATTCTTGCCATAACACATACATATCAAAATTTTTTATTAGGTTAAGTACTAGAAAAGACGAGGACGATAATATGAAAATTCATCTTTTCCAACAGTGTTTGATTGACATGTTCTACCCACATGTAGGTATGGCTGGTGTAGAAGTACTTGAAAGATTAGGTTGCGAGCTCGTAGTTCCTAAGAAACAAGTATGTTGTGGCCAAATGTTCACTAACTCTGGTTACAACGAAGCAGCTATGGATGCCATTAAGAATACAATCGAATGCTTCGAGAACGCTGAATATGTAGTCAGCATGTCCGGCTCTTGTGCATTTGCTATTCGTGACGAATACCAACATTTCTTGGAAGGTCAACCTGAATGGCAAAAACGCGCAGAAAAATTGAGCGGTAAAATTTATGAATTCACTGAATTCATTACTGATGTATTAGGTGTTGAAGATGTAGGGGCTCGTTTCAACGAATCCGTTACATATCATACATCTTGCCACGTTACTCGTTTGATGGGTGTTAAAGAACCTCCATTCAAACTCCTTAGAAATGTTAAAGATATTAACTTGATTGAATTACCACGTGCAGACCGTTGCTGTGGTTTCGGCGGTACATTCTCCGTTAAGAACCCTGAAATTAGTGAAGTTATGACACGCGAAAAAGCATTGGAAATTGCTGGCACAGGTGCCAACGTAATTTCTGGTTCTGACCAAGCGTGCTTGATGAACATCGCTGGTATGCTTGATCGTCTTCATAAAGAAGGCGAAATCGATCGCCGTATCAAAGTAATGCATATTGCTGAAATCTTAAACTGCCGTTAAGGAGGAGACGACATGGCACTTATATATGACAATCGCCCCTATAAAACACGTATAAAAGAATGTTTGGCTGACGATTTCAAAGTTGCAGCTATCAAAAAAGCACAAGACGTGTTTTATGATAAACGTAATACAGTAGTTGCGGACGTTCCTGAATGGTTAGATTTCCGCGCAGAAGCAGCTAAACTTCGTGATCACGTGCTTAATAATTTGGATTACTATGTAAACCAATTTGCTGAAAACGCTGAAAAAGCTGGTTCTAAAGTTCACTTTGCATTCGACGATAAAGAAGCGACTCAAATCGCTTTAGATATCCTTCGTGAACGCGAAGCTAAAATGATCGTTAAATCCAAAACTATCTTAACTGAAGAAATTGGTTTGAACGAAGTTCTTGAAGAAGCTGGTATCGAAGTAAACGAAACTGACTTGGCTGAATTCATTTTGCAAACAGCAGTGAGCCCACCATCTCATATCGTTGTACCAGGCCTTCACTTTGAACGTAACAAAATCCGCGAAATTTTCGCTGAAAAATTAGGTTACACTGGAACTGAAAACCCTACAGAAATGACTCACTTCGTACGTGGCTATGTACGTGAGCGCTTCTTGAAAGCTGACGTAGGTGTTAACGGTTGTAACTTTGCGGTAGCTGCATCCGGTACTTGTACTATCGTTTCCAACGAAGGTAATGGTCGTATGTCTAGCTCCATTCCTAAGACTCAATTGATCTTCTTAGGTACAGAACGTATCGTTCCTGACTTCAAAGCTCTTGACGTTATGATGGAAATGTTGAACCGCTCTGCAGTAGGTTCTAAAATTTCCAACTACTTCTCCATGATGACTGGCCCTGGTCGTGCTGGTGAAGCAGACGGTCCTGAAGAAACTCATATTATCATTATCGATAACGGTCGTTCCGGTATCTTAGGTGGTACATTCCAAGAAATGTTACGTTGTATCCGTTGTGGTGCATGTATGAATATTTGTCCTGTATACCGTCACATCTCTGGTCACGGTTATGGCTCCGTATATCCAGGTCCAATGGGTGCTGTATTGACTCCATTGTTCAAAGGTTACGAAGTAGCAGGCGATCTTCCATATGCGTCTACATTGTGCGGTGCATGTACAGAAAACTGTCCAGTAGCTATTCCATTGCATGAATTATTGATGGAACACCGTCATATTATGGCTGACATCGAAAAAACTCGTCCAAAAGCAGAAGAAGCAATCTTCACTGCAGCAGCTAAGATGTTTGGTAACTCCACATTATTCGACCTTGGCACAAAAGCTGGCGCTATCGGTATGAACTTAATTAGTAACAAAGAAGGCAATATGCCTACATGGACTCAAGCTGTTCCAGTTATGAACGGCTGGACTAAATCCAAAGAAATGGGTACATTGAAGTTCAAAAAATTCCGTGACTTATATGCTGAACATGAAAAGAACAAGAAGAAGGAGAAAAAATAATGGATGAAGCTAAACGTAAACAATTTATTGCACGTTTATCTCGTGCATTAGGCCGTGATCAAGAAATGTGCCCTGCATTCGTAGAGGGTTTTGATTACAGCCATGGTCCTCAAGAAACTATGTTCAAAGATTTGAATAAAGATCAAATTTTGACAATGTTTAAGGAACAATGTCAACGTGTTGGTACAAAATTCGTTGAAACTACACCTGATAAATTAGGTGAAACAATTTTGGCAGCTATTGAAGACTGGGGTAACGGTAAAGTTGTATTCCCAAGCACTCCAGAAGTAGACGAATATAAATTAAAAGAATTATTCGAGCAAGATGCAGCTAATAATGGCGGCATTCGTACATACTTCCAATGGGATCCAGCCAAAGGCCGTGAAGAATGTATCTCCAACACTGCTAATGCAGATATCGGTATTACATTCCCATATTGCGGTATTGCTGAAACTGCTACTGTAGTACAAGCGTCTGGTGAAGAATCTGGCCGTGCTATTAGCTTGTTGCCTACTACACATATCGCTGTATTGTACACTGATACAATCAATCCACGTATGACTCAAACTATGGAACATTTGGCTGAACGTTATCACAACGATCCGTCCAACTTCCCTACAAATATCTGCTTGATTTCTGGTCCATCCCGTACAGCTGATATTGAGTTGGTTACTGTAGATGGTGCTCATGGTCCTATCCAAGTAACTTACGTTCTAGTTAACAGATAATCCTATAATTAGGTAGTGTTATAACTAAATACATTTAAAGGTGACCTTCCTATGGAAGGTCACCTTTTTATATGCGTAACTTTCTGCTGTGATATAGGGTATCTTGAAAAGGCAGAGGTATCGGTATATCAATGGAGATTAACATATTTATAAAACTTGCAGAATCCGCATAGAAAAACTTATATAATTTAAATTATTTTACTTGTAAATTTTTCGATATATGATATACTGAGTTCATAACCTATTATTGTGATATGAATTAAAAGAGGTGTATTATGAATATTCCATTCTTTACAGATTACCTCATGCTAAGCAATCCATTAAGTATTGGTATTATCGCAGTGTTTGTGCTCGCGTTAATCGGTATTTATGCTTTGCAACGCAAGGGTACATCCTTTGGTAATCTCGTTATTATTGGCACTATTGTTGGTGCCGTACTCGGTATTGCTATTCAAATTATTGCAGGTTTCCCAGATGATCCTTCTAAAGTGGTTTACATCAAGGAAAGTACAAAGTGGTTCTCCCTTGTGGGTGGTGGCTTTATTGATTTGATCCGCATGCTTGTTATTCCTATTGTATTTATCTCCATTGTACATGTTATCTTGCATATGGAAGCAGGTGCGAATCTTAAGAAATTAGTAGTTGCCATGGTTTCTACAAATCTTGGCATGGTAGCTGTTGCTGCTATCGTTGGCCTTATCTTGGGTAATGCTTTCGGTTTAGGTCAAGGCTTTGATATTGTTGAATCTGGTAAAAAGATTCGTGAAATCAAACCGATGGTTGATACATTCCGTGCCTTGATTCCAAGTAACCCAATTCAAGCTGCAGCCGAAACAAATGTTATCGGCATCGTAGTATTTGCTATCATCTTGGGTAGTGTTGCTCGTTTGTTGAAGAAAACAGGCACAAATAGCATGGAAATCTTCACTAAGCTATTTGATGAACTTCACCAATTAATCTCTTGGGTTGCAGATTTCATTATCGGTCTTATGCCATACGGCGTAGTTGCTTTATTGGCATCTACATTGGCAACACGTGGCTTGCAAGCTATCTTAGACATGGGTCTATTCGTAGTATTGATTTACGTTGGCCTTTTGGTTATGTTCGTTGTTCAAGCTATCTTGATTGCTAGCTTCGGTTACAACCCAATTACATACTTCAAAAAAGCAAAAGCTCCACTCTTGTTAGCTTTCACATCCCGTTCCTCTATGGGCGTATTGCCTTTAACTGTTGAAACATTGACAAAACGTCTTGGCGTAAATGCTACAACAGCAAATACAGTAGCATCCTTCGGTACTACTGCAGGCATGCAAGGTTGTGCCGGCGTATTCCCAGCACTTGTTGTTGTGTATATCTCTAACGTAGCGGGTATCCCATTTGATTTGACTATGTACATTATGAGCGTTATCGTTATCGCTATCGGTTCTGTTGGTATCGCAGGTGTTCCTGGTACAGCTACAATGGCTGCATCTGTATCCCTTAGTGGTACAGGTCTTGGTGCGTACTTCACATCCATCAGCCCAATTCTTGCTATCGATCCATTGATCGACATGGGTCGTACATGCTTGAACGTATCTGGTTCCTTAACAAATGCTCTCGTAGTAGATAAAATTATGGGTACTATCGATAAAGACGCATATAACAACCCTAATGAAGGTCGAGTATAATTCTCGTACTAAACATTGACGTTATAATATAGTCATTAAAATCAGAACTAATCATATGAAAAGAACAGTCTTCGGACTGTTCTTTTTTATTTTAAAATTTACTCCATACTGATTTGACTCTTATTAAAAGTAATTATTATTACAGATTGTAAAGCATATTATTTGTAATTGATATTAAAATTGTGAGCTTGGCTACTAACATACGTATGCGTGTATGGTATACTAGCCTATGAAAAGTTCTGTATTATGCTTAATAAATATAAGCCAAGAGGGTACTAATATGATTACACAAGAGTTGAAAGATCGATTAATTGCAGATTATCCAAAGTTTGAAGATATGACGCATAAGTTCTATAAGAAAGAAATGTCTATTGCAGACTATAAAGGGCAATCCGGTGCCTATGGTAGTTACGCTGAGCGCGGTGCTAACTCCGGTATGAGCCGTTGGCGCTTCAACGGTGGGCGCATGACACGCGAGCACATGCAGTTTTTAGCGGACTCTATTCGCAAATATAATTTGCAGCACGTACATTTCACTACTGGCCAATGTTTGCAAATGCATGGCCTCGATGGTGATACAATTCTAAATCTATATAAAGAATGTTATGATCACGGTATCTATAACCGCGGTGCTGGTGGTGACAATCCAAATGTGGTAGCTAGTATTTTGCGCGGTATTGATCCTCGTGAAACCTTAGATATTACGCCATATGCAACGGCTATTAGCGAGTTTCTTCTAGAGCAAATGTTCTATATCAAAATCCCTCGCAAATTTAAAATGGGTATCGATAATGGCTTTGATAGTACGCCGCATGCTACGTTCAAGGACCTTGGTTTCAATTTAACGAAACACAATACCTTTGATGTATACGCTTGTGGTGGTATTGGCCCAAATCCTCGTATTGGTATTCCTGTAGCGCACGATGTGGCGCCTGAGGATGTTTTATACCATGTGAAAGCTATGCTTATGGTCTTTGCTAACCATGGAAATTTCAAAAACCGTGGCAAGGCTCGTACTCGCTATATGCCTGCGGAAATGGGTGGAGCTGAAGCTTTCATCAAGACCTATGAAGAAACATTGGCGATGGTGAAAGAAGTGGAACAATTAACCATTAATCCAGCTGACTATGCTTATGAAATTACAAAAACTGGTAAGCGTGATAATTCGGTGGAAAACGATCGTATTCACCGTCAAAAACAAGAAGGTTTATACTACGTAGAATACCATCCGGCAGGTGGCGATGCTAATGTAGAACACCTATTGGCTGCTCTTGATTATGCTGTAACACTTGATCAAGTAGAAGCGCGTATTGCGCCAGACCAAGCATTGTTCTTCATCAACCTTACTGCTGATGAGGCTCGTAAAATCGCAGAGTTAACAGACGACAGTGCGGGAAATGATTTCCGTCGTTCCGTATCCTGCGTAGGCTCCACAGTATGTCAAATTGGTATGCAAGACTCCAATGGCCTATTGAAAGATATCTTCGGACACCTTGAAGAAAAAGGTGTAGATACAAGTAAACTCCCTCGTTTACACATCTCGGGCTGTCCACACTCCTGTGGTACACACCAAATCGGTGAAATTGGTTTCCACGGAGCTGTAAAATTAGTAGACAAGAAACCTACCGTAGCCTTTATCCTCGTAGACGGTGGTTCCGAACACATGGGCTCCGAAAACTTCGGTAAAATGGCAGGTAATATCGTAGCCACAAAAATCCCAGAATTCTTGGAAGCCTTGGCAAACATCCTAAACCAATCCCCAGAACCAGACTTTGGTACATGGAGAATGACACACAAAGCGGAATACATGGAACTTATAAAAGCATTTGAGTAAATTTCCTTTTCCGCTTGTGATGGGGCCCCGTTAGATTGCGACAACTCAATAAATAATAAAAAGAGGTCCCTCTTTGCTCCGTTCTTCGCAAAGTCGCTGCATAGGGACCTCTTTTTATTATTTGAGCGTCTGCTATTAACTAGTCCCATCACAAGCTACATCTGATCTTTACTCAAATGCTTTTATATGATGGGGAAAGGGAGAGACTAGCCGCAGGCTAGTCCTTCCCCTACGATGGGCATAGCGCCACTACTCTAAATCCTAGTTGCAGGCTATTTTTTCACACATGGTGGGCGTGGCGCCATTAGTCTAAAGCCTTTTTATATAGATCAATCAGGTTATCTAGGTATTATGTGTTTTATGTGTGTAGTTCTATTTTGATGGGACGCCTTTATGAATATAGTTATAAAAAAGTACAAATATACTTGTGCAGCGACTTTGCGAAGGACGGAGCAAGCAAGTATATTTGTACTTTTTTAACTAGGTTGTAGAAATGAAATAGGGCCCCATCAAAATAGGGAGAATAACCTTGAAAAGCATATGTTGCCTAGATAACCCTTGATTGATTGTGTTATAATAGGCTTTATAGTAGTGTTTGGAGGATTTATCAGATGTTATTTACCGTCAATACAGAAGTCTGTACACGATGCGGCCTTTGCGTAGCTGACTGTCCAACAGGCTTGCTAGTGATGTCCGAAAATGGGCCTGTAACTGGCAAGGGAGGTTGTATCTCCTGTGGGCATTGTATTTCCGTATGCCCAACGCTTGCTCTTGATAGTGATATGACACCACGTAAAGAGCAAATCGATATCACAAAAGAACAAAAATTAACGCCAGAGCAAGCTGAGTTATTCTTGCGCAGACGTCGCTCTATTCGTAATTATCAAAATAAACCAGTTCCTGCTGAGCTTATTCGCAAGGTCTTAAACGTTGCAAGAATGGCTCCAACAGCAACAAATACACAAGGTATTTCCTATATTGTTATTCGGGACAAACAAAAGTTGCGTCGCATTGCAGATCTCGTTCTTGAGTGGATGCATTTGGCTGCGAAAACTGTGCCGATTATGCGTCTTTATGCTCGTGCAGCACAAGCTGAGGTCGATAAGGGTAAGGAATACATCTTGCGCGATGCGCCTGCGTTAGTAGTGGCCATCGGTTCTAAAAAAGATATTCACCGTACTCACGATAGCGGGCATTCCTGCTTGTCTTATGCAGAGTTGTATGCACCAACATTAGGTTTAGGCACTTGTTGGGCTGGCTTCTTTGAACATGCAGGCGAAGCAGAGTATAAACCACTATTGGAACTATTAGGTGTACCAGAGGATAAAATCATTGCTGGTGGTATCTTGATGGGCTATCCAAAGGTTCGTTACCGTAACATCGTGGAACGCCAACCATTGGACGTAACATTCGATACTGAAGAATAGTAGTGATTGATTACTAATAATAGTGATTGATACTAAAGAATAAAATAAAAGCGATACTCTAAATAGTTAGGGTATCGCTTTTTGGCATTATACATATTTTACTGTAGTTACTACATTTGTTAAGGTGATAGTCGTATTTATAGATCTATAAAAGATTGTTTATCAAAAAGACCGGCCTCGTATTGAGGTCGGTCTTTTGGTTAGTTTGCAGTTGTAATGCTACCTTTGAAAGTATCGTTGATGAATTGTTTAATTGCATCAGATTTGTAAATGTCTGCAATTTTTTTGTAAGTTTCGTTGTCTTTGTCTTCACTACGTACCGCAAGTACGATGACTGTTAGTGGTTCATCTTTTGATTCGAAGAAGAAGCCTTGTTTTTCTACACTAAGGCCAGCACTTTGTACATAATTCATTGGAATAACTGCAATTGTTACATCATCTAGACTACGAGGTAATTGAGCTGCTTCTAATTCTTGAATCTTTATATTTTTCGGGTTAGATGTGATATCTGCAACAGTTGCTTTGAAGCCGACACCATCTTTTAACGTAATTAATCCAGCTTTAGCTAATAATACTAATGCACGACCACCATTAGTAGGGTCATTTGGAATAGAAACCGTAGCGCCTTCAGGTACATCTTGTACGCTATGTACACTATTACTATATAATCCCATACGCACTAAAAGGGTTTTACCGATTGCTACTAAGTTGGAACCATTTTGTTTGTTAAAGTTTTCCATAAATGGCACGTGTTGGTACGCATTCAATTGAATGTCGCCATCAGCAAGAGCTTTATCTGGTGTTACATAATCGGAGAACTCTACAACTTTAAGGTCGATACCTTGTTTTTTAGCTTCTTTTGCAACTGCTTCAGCTACTTGAGCGTGAGGACCTGCAGTAGCACCGATTTTAATTTCTTTTGGTGCTTGGCTAGATTGATTTGTATCTGTGCCGCAACCTGCGATGGCGAATGCTAGAACGCCAACGAGAAGAGGGGCAATAAATTTTTTTAATTTCATGTGAACATCCCTTTCTACTTATACATATAATGTATATATCCTATCATGTGAATGGGATTTTGTATATAGAGCAAAAGATATCGGTTAGCTATAGATTAAAGCTATGGCTTTTATGAGCTCGCTGATGATAAGGGGTGTAGCATATCTAAGAATATCGAAAAAATGATATAATAGATATAAATTTCGTACAATTAGACTTATAGGTTTTATATGATATACATAGGAGGTCACTATGTTTAACTTTGATTTTTATAACCCTACACATATTGTATTCGGTAAAGATCGCTTGAGCGAATTAAATGCATTAGTGCCAAAGGATGCAAAGGTGCTCATTACGTATGGTGGTGGCTCTGCAGTGCGCAGTGGTCTTATTGACCGCATTGTTGCAGCTCTTGGCAGTCGCAAGGTAGAACAGTTTGGCGGTATTGAGCCAAATCCATCTCTTGAAACTTGTGAACGTGCCGTTGCTTTCATTAAAGAACATGGCGTAGATTTCGTCCTTGCCGTAGGTGGTGGTTCCGTAGTGGACGCTACAAAGCTCATCGTTATGGGTGCTACTTATGATGGCCCTGTTATTGATGTTATGAAAGCTGGCCTACCAGAGGTTCCAGTGGAAATGGTACCAAATCCATTACCATTTGGTACCGTTATGACACTACCTGCCACAGGTTCTGAAATGAATAATGGTGCTGTTATTACCTATGGTGATGGTAAGTTCCCTGTGTTCAGTAGCTTAGTATTCCCTAAGTTCTCCATGCTCGATCCAACATTGACTTTCACATTGCCAGAAAAACAAGTTAAGAATGGCGTTATCGATACATTCGTGCATACCACAGAGCAATATTTAACATATCCTGTAGACGGCCGTATTCAAGATCGTTTTAGTGAAGGTATTTTGAAAACTATGATTGAAATCGGCAAAGAAACAGTAGAAAATCCAGAAAACTACGACATTCGTGCTAACCACGTGTGGGCTTCTACCTTGGCATTAAACGGCTTGATCGGTGCCGGCGTGCCACAAGACTGGGCAACACATCTTATCGGTCATGAGTTAACGGCGGCTTACCATCTTGACCACGGCATCACATTGGCTATTGTATTGCCTGCGTTGTTAGAGGTGAAAAAAGCCGATAAGCTTGATAAATTGGCCCAATATGCTACACGTGTATGGCATATTACAGAAGGTGCAAAGGAAGAGAAAGCGGATAAGGCTATTGCAAAAACTCGTGAATTCTTCGAGTCCCTTGGCGTATTTACCCATTTGAAAGATTATGGTCTTGGCGTTGAGGCAGTTGATAAAATTGTGAAACAATTAGAAGACCATGGTATGACACGACTTGGTGAAAAAGGTGACGTAACACCAGAAGTAGCTCGCGAAATTTTAATGCGTGCTTTATAATAAATGACATTAACACTTTAAATGTATATGATGTGGAAGGGAGGCAAGCCCTATGAATGAAATAAAACATCGAAGTGCATTTTCCTTTGCATTTCCTATTATGGTTCCTATGGGCATTAGCTTCTTTTTCATAGGTTTAGGATTTGGTTTATATGCAACGAGCCAAGGGTTCCCTTGGTGGACGGCGCCGGTTTTAGCGGCTACCATTTTTGCAGGATCCATGGAGTTTGTGACGATTGGCATGTTGATGGCCGAATTTGATCCGATTAATGCGTTTATACTGACCATGTTCGTTAATGGACGCCATTTCTTTTATGGACTATCTGCACTACAACGGTATGTACATATGGGCTGGAAATGGTTTCCTACGGTTGCTTGGATGTGTGATGAAAGTTTTGCCATCAATATGGCTACTAAGTTACCGGATGATGTGGATGAAAAGTGGTTTTACTTCCACGTGTCTTGGCTTAACTATGTGTTCTGGGTATTTAGTACCTTTGTAGGCGGTCTGTTTGGCAATCTCTTGGCCACCGTAGATTTACGGGGCATCGATTTTGTATTACCCGGTCTGTTTATTGTGGTATTCCTTGAAATGCTGCTCAATGCAAAAAGTAATAAGATTAGAGCCTTTGGTGTAGCTGGTGCAGCTATGGCCATAGTTATGCTCTTATTGGTAGGTAAATCACTCTTTATGCTTTTATCTATGAGCTGTATGCTAGTGGCCTGCTATATTGCGTATAAGTGGGGAGGTGTACATCTTGACTAGTACAGAAATGGTCATCACCGTTGCTATTGTTGTGGCCGGTACATTACTTACTCGTTTTGGTGCCTTCCTCGTATTTCCACCAGGAAAAAAGGCGCCAGATTTTGTACTTTTTTTAGGTAAGGCTTTGCCGGCTGCCGTTATGGGCATGCTCGTTGTATATACCTTTAAAGAGACTGTCGTTCTAGCATATCCTTATGGTATCCCTGAGCTCATAGCATTAGTCGTTACGGTAGGATTACATCTATGGAAACGTAACATGCTCATATCGATTGCTGCCGGTACAGTGATTTATATGATACTCGTACAAACCGTATTTAATGTACCGAAATAAAATAAACCACTTATATCTATCTAACTTAGATATAAGTGGTTTTTTACATATATTGTTTTATTTACTTTGTCATCATAGTTGTAGTGTGTATTATAATTGATGTTAACTACAAATAGGAGTTAGTATGTACTATTTAAGTTGTAATAGTCGTTCAAGACCTGGTGCTGTATGGTGATCTTCCAAGAAGTCTTGTTGGTCTAATAGTTCCATAACGTCCATATCGATGTTTGTGAGCTTGAAATCGAATACATCAAAGTTAGCCTCCATATGGCTTACGTTATTTGCCTTTGGCAATGGAATGATGCCACGTTGGATGTGCCAACGCAAGATGATTTGATGTTTAGACACGCCGTATTTTTCAGCCAAGCTTTTGATGATAGGATGGTCAAAAATAGGTTGGCGGTCACGAGTGAATGGAGACCAAGCCATGCCCACTACTTGATGTTTTCTCATCAATTGGATAAGAGATTGGCGTTGGTTGAACGGGTGACATTCAATTTGGTTTACCACAGGTTTCACATTGCAGTGATATAGCAAGTCGATTAATCGGTCTTCGTAAAAGTTAGATAGGCCTAACCCACGCAATACGTTTTGATCGTATAACTCTTCCATGGCGCGCCAAGAACCATAATAGTCGCCAAGGGGTTGATGTACGAGCATAATATCGATATAATTAGTGTCTAATTTTTTCAAGGAGCTTTCAACAGCACGCATCGTATTATCGTAGCCCGCGTCAGTATGCCAAATTTTTGTGGTAATAACGATGTCAGTACGTTTAACGCCAGATGCTTTGATGCCTTTGCCAACGGCCTCTTCGTTGCCGTAGTAGGCAGCTGTATCGAGTAATCGATAACCTACGTTTAATGCATTAGTGACGGCTTGTTCTGTTTCCCCTTCGCTACCTGTTTTGTAGGTGCCATAACCGATAGAGGGAATAAAGCTACCGTTATTTAAAATTCTAAAATCCATCCGTTCTTCCATGAGAACCTCCGTTATATCCATTAATTAAAGGAATTAGCTTTCATACAATTCTAATTGATTTTATGATATACTAAGGTATTGATAAAAATCAATATGACAGGAAGTGACAGAATGAAATTAAAACGAATTTATTCTGTAGTTGCTATGCTTGGTGTTGTGATGATGGCCTTGGCCATCGCTGGTTGCGGTACGAAAACTGTATCCGTTGCTGATGTAACATACAAGGATATGCCGCTACAGATTCATAATGATGCCAATGTAACAGCTCTTAATAAGGCGACGGTAACGCCGACGTTGACGGGGCAGGTCGCATATGCTGTGAAAGTAGGCGACCAAGTACAACAAGGTCAAGTCTTGGCCACTGTAGATACATCGGCTTTACAGCAACAGCTAGCATCCTTACAAGGTCAGTTAGCGCAAGCGCAAGCTCAGTCCTATGCGACATCCGTTACAACTACGACGGCAGCATCTGTAGATAGTGGTCAATTAGCACAAGCTCAAAAGATGCGTGAAGCGGGTATGATTACTCAAAAAGAATATGATCGCATTGTAGAGCGGTCTCAGCCACAAACTACGACAGTAACAACTGGCGGTGGCGGCGGTGGTGCTAATACGGCGGCTATTGAGGCTCAAATCGCTCAAGTATCTGCACAAATGGCAGCATCTACAATTGTAGCGCCTATAGCTGGTACGGTAACAGCTATTTACAATGAAGACCGTCAAATGGCGATTGCAGATCGTCCATTCATGATGATTCAACAATCTACACCGATGGTAGCATCCCTTAGCATTCCTCGTGATGCGGCGATGAAGTTAGGCACACCTGACGCTAAAAAGGGGATTAAGGTACTCCTCAAGGTAGGCGACCAAGAATTACCTGGCGAATTGACCTATGTAGATGTAACACAGCCAGAAAATGTACCAAGTGTTCTTGTGAAAGCTACTTTCAACAATGACAAAGGCCTTATCAAGGCTGGCGAGTTCTATACGCTCATCATCGAGTCAGATATAAAAGCGAAAATGCTCACTGTACCAAGTAAAGCAGTTCGTGAAAACCAAGACGGTAAATACGTGTATGTATTGACTGAAAATAATACAGTTGACGTACGTGTCGTTGAAGTAGGTATGACAGAAGATGATGATGTAGCCATTATTTCAGGCCTAAATGAAGGTGACAAGGTAATCACAAGTGATGGAACCTTTGAATTAGGGGAATCCGTTAAATTATAATGAATAACATTAAACTTTCACCAATGGTGAATACCTCAATTGAGGAATCTGATAGGAGGGATTATTATTTTAGAATTTAAACGTTTTGAACTAAGAGATAAACCATTAATCGATAAATATTTTGAACAACATCATTACGAAGCATCTGATAACTGCTTTACTACATTGTTTATGTGGCAAGATGCGTATGGCATCCGTTGGGCTGAGGAAAATGGTGTATTGTACATCCAAGGTGGCGGTAAACGTGAACCATTCCTATTGCCTCCATTTGCCGGTAAAGATGCAAAGTTCCTCGATGGTTTATTGCGAGCTAAAGAATGGTTCGTAGAAAATAACTTGCCATTCCGCTTTAAAGGTGTTAGCAAAGTTGTAAAAGAACGGATGGAAGAGTTATGTCCTGGTCGTTATGAATTTACACCTGACCGCGATAACTACGAATACATTTATAAGTCTGAAGATCTTATCAACTTGTCTGGTAAGAAATTCCGTCAAAAGAAAAACCATTTGAACCAATTCCGTATGCAATATTCTAACTATGAATATATGCCAATCACTGAAGATATCATTCCATTGTGCCGCGAAACAGCAGCATCTTGGGTAGAAACTCATCATGAAGAAGGGATCGAAGATGAATTGGTAGCTATCAACTTATTATTCGATAACTGGGATGCTCTAGGTCTTAAAGGTGGCGCCATCAAATTGTTTGGCCGCGTTGAAGCCTTCAGTATCGGTGAATTGTTGAATGATAAAATGGCGTTGATTCACATTGAAAAAGCAAATCCAGATATTCGTGGTTTGTACCAAGCCATTAATAATGAATTCATTCGTCATGAATTTAGCGATGTAGAATTCATCAACCGTGAAGAAGATATGGGCTTACCTGGTCTTCGTCAAGCAAAAGAATCTTACAATCCAGATCACTTTGCTGAAAAATATGACGCAGTATATGCTAACGAAGCAGACAATGCGACAGGCGGTAAATAAAAATTTGAGCTATGAAGCCGATGTGCTTCATAGCTCCTTTTGTTATAATAGAAGTGTTAGCCTATCTATTTGACTGTATGTTTTGTATCATCATGGCGATGCGATGCGATGCGATGCGATGCGATGCGATGCGATGCGATGCGATGCGATATAACAGATAGAAAGTGGTTTTTATACTATAACGAGGATATACTTATGGAATTTAGAATTGCAACGGCTCAAGATACGCCACATGTGGAAAATCTATGGGCGTACTGCTTTGAACCAAAGGAAGATCCATTCTTCCAATATTACTTTACCAATTGCTATGAACCAGAAAACACAATGGTTGGTCTCGAACAAGATCAATTGTTGAGTACCGTTCATTTGCGTCAATATAATATCAATGTTCGTGGTGCGGTGTTGCCTACAAGCTATATGGTTGGCGTAGCAACACATCCAGCAGCTCGCCGTGGTGGCGTAGGTGGTGCATTGTTAAAGGCTTCTCTTGAAGAACTTCGTAACCGAGGTCAAGCATTGACGATTTTGATGCCTTCCAAGGCTGCATTCTACCAACAATATGGTTGGGAATTGTATGCACATCAATGGGTAAATACCATGTCTCTTGAAGACTTGCGCCCTATGACTGATAAATCCTTGAGCTTTGGTTTACTTAATAGCGTTGACCAATGGACATTGCTTGATCCTGTATATAAAACATATACAGCCCGTCTTTCTGGTTATGCAGAGCGGGGTGAAAAGGAATGGAAACGCTTGCTCGGCAGCTTCTTTGCGGAAGGCGTGAATATCGCTGTAGTGCGCAATGATGAAGGAAGTATTGAAGGCTATGCGGTATATCGCTTAGGTCAATCAGAAATTCCAGTATCCGAATTAGTTTATACTACACGCCGTGCCCAACGAGCATTGTTGAACTACTTCTATAACCACCGTTCTCAAGGTACTACTATTCGTTGGAATGAGGGCCTTCACGATACATACTATCGCTTCTATCCAGATGGTAAAAGCGGACATTCCACAATGCCGTACATGATGAGCCGTATTGTGGATGTGAAAACTGCCTTCGAATCCATTCCTGTAAACCCAGAGGCTTTGATGATGCCTATTACAATGACCTTTGGTGTGAAAGATAGCCTTTGTGAGTGGAATGAAGGACGCTATGAAGTCCAATATGGCGGCGCATTGACACCAACTGTTAAAAAGGTGTCTGACACATTAGATGGGGACGTAGATATTACTGTTGAAGTCGGTGCTTTGAGCCAACTCTTAATGGGCACATTAACCGCTCGTGATCTTGCTTTTGAAGGTAAACTTTCAGCTAATGAGGAATGGCTAGAATTCTTCGATATTCTCTATCCTGAACAAAAAACATATATTAACGAATGGTGGTAATATGAGCTGGAAAACGTATACAGTGAAAGAACCGACAGAATTGACGGTCTCTAAATATGTAAAGGAACGCTTTTCATTATCCTCTCGAGATATTCAAATGATGTTCCGCAAGAAACGGGTGAAAGTAAATAGCCGTGTAGCCCATTCCCAGCGCTCCCTCAAAAAGGGTGATGTATTAACTTTGGAATTACCACAGGATAAGGACTATGGCGTCGATGTAGAAAAAGGTCCAATTACAGTTCTCTACGAAGATGCTCATACCTTGGTGGTTAATAAAGCACCATTCATGCTTGTTCATCCTGCAGGGCAAACTAAATCTGGTACATTGAGTAACTATGTGGCTGGATACTATGCGAAAAAAGGTGTAGTGCACAAGGTGCGCCCTGTACATCGCCTTGACCGAGATACATCGGGTTGTATTCTCTTTGGTAAAACAAAGGAAGCTCAGCAATATTACACCGATGAACTACAAGCGGGGCGTATCGATCGCATCTATACGGGCTTAGTAGAAGGCGTTATAAACGAAGATGGCGTGGTTGATGAGCCTATCGGCGTGGATCCTGTATTTGATAACCGCCGTGTCATCGATGAATTTGGTCAACCGGCTCAAACGGAATATACCGTTCTTGGTCACGAAGGCGATCATACATTACTAAAGTTTAAGTTACTAACAGGCAGAACACACCAAATCCGTGTACACATGGAACACATTGGTCATCCCATCGTTGGTGATGCTATGTATGGTACGCGCAATAAGCCCTATACACGCCAATGTTTGCACGCATCAGAGCTAACCTTTGTACCTTATGGTAAGGACGAAGCTATTACGGTTACCTGTGAAGTAGGGGATAATTTTGGTCGAGAATAATAACTGTAGATTTTACTACTCTAAATAATAAGTCCATCATATCTATCGGACGAGATGCTTATTTTCCCTGTATCCTTGTATACAAAAAAACAATATTGATAAAAACTCATAGTCTATGCATGAAAAGCATAGACTATGTTTTTTTTATATTTTCAATTCACAGTGGACAGGAGTATACTGTGTATAGACATAAAATTCTAT
>NZ_CALJSP010000021.1:0-6803 GCF_937975875.1 Veillonella dispar
GTGACCTACGATGACAAATTAATCTTCCCTGCTACGGTAGCCAAGTCTAGTAGTGGATCCTTGATTACGGCTGATATGGCGGTCAGTGAAGGGCGCGACGTATTTGTAGTACCGTGTAACCTATTAGATCATACAGCGGATGGTAATAAGTTCCTTATGAGAAACGGGGCTTATGTATTGACTGGATATGAGGATATAGTGGAACAGTATCATTTAACATTGCGGGATTTTTTCGCTACAGAAGAGAAACTTTCACCGGCAAAAAAGAAACTTTCAGCGTCAAAGAAAGAGGAACATAGTCATGTAAAAGAGGGGGATTTATCGAGTAATACATGTAAGGGTGTTGATAGTCATGGGCCGTCTATGTTAAGCTTTAGTTTGGATAAGAGTTTAATCTTGAGTGAAATACCTCATGATCGATGTATTACTGTTAGTGATATTTTGAAAGTAACTCACATTCCATTGCAACAATTGCAGCCCTTATTGCTAGAGTTAGAGCTAGAAGGGGCTATAGAGCATCAACCGCCGAGAGGCTATATTAATATGACTAGGAGTGATATACTTGTCCATTAAACGATCTATCGTTATTGGCGAGCCAAAAGCAGCTAGTACTAGTAAAGAAACAAAAAAGAAAAGTACTACAAAAGAGAGTACTACGATAAAACGTAAGGTTGCCAAAGAGGCTCTTACTCCTATGGGGATTGTACGGGACAAGTCTGTGTTACAAACCTCTGTGCCACCTGAGCAACGTGAACCTCGCGTATATAATCCAGATGGCAAAGTATTGGTTATCGTAGAATCTCCTGCTAAATCTAAAACAATTGAAAAATTCTTAGGTCCAAACTATGTGGTAAAAGCAAGTATGGGCCACTTACGAGATTTGCCTAAATCTCAAATGGGTATCGATATTGAGCATGGCTTTACACCGCGCTATAGCAATCTAGTAACTCGTAAAAAGGTTATAGATGAACTCGTTTCCTATGCCGATGAAAGTAGTGCCGTATTGCTCGCAACTGACCCTGACCGCGAAGGGGAAGCCATTTCATGGCATTTAGCGTACATTCTTAATGTAGATCCTACGTCTACATGCCGTATTACATTTAACGAGATTACTAAAAATGCCGTTGCAGAGGCTTTAGAATCTCCACGTACCATCGATATGAACATGGTAGATGCTCAACAAGCACGCCGTGTGTTAGACCGTATCGTAGGTTATAAATTGAGTCCATTATTATGGAAAAAGGTTTGTAAGGGCCTTAGTGCAGGTCGTGTACAGTCCGTTGCTGTTCGTCTCATCTGTGAACGCGAACGAGAAATTCAAGCCTTTGTGCCACAAGAATATTGGACTATTGAAGGCAATTTTGAAACGCCTAAAAAAGAGGCTTTCAAAGCCGAATTAACTCATATTAAAGGTGAGAAAATCGATATTACTACTGAAAAAGATGCACAAGCCGTTGTCGATGCCATAGGCGGTGCCGATGCAGTAGTAACGAATGTAGAAAAACGTAAGCGCTCCCGTAAGGCCGCACCACCATTTACAACATCTACGTTGCAACAGGATGGTGTTCGTAAGTTGAACTTTGGTGCAAAGCGTACCATGATGATTGCTCAACATTTGTATGAAGGTTTAGAAATCGGCTCCTATGGTCATGTAGGTTTGATTACTTATATGCGTACAGACTCTACGCGTATTTCTAAAGAGATGCAAGCCATGGCTAAGGATTATATTCTTCGTAACTATGGTGAAGATTATTATCCATCTAAACCTAATATGTACGGTACAAAAGGTTCAGCTCAAGATGCCCATGAAGCGATTCGTCCTACATCATTAGAGTTAACACCAAAATTGGTAGAACCATTCTTGAGCCGTGATGAGCTTAAATTATATACGTTGATTTGGAATCGTTTTATGGCGAGCCAAATGGCACCACAACAAAATGAATCCACTACCATTGAGTTAACTGTTCATGACGATTACACATTTAAAGCGACAGGCTCTCGTGTAATCTTCCCAGGTTTTAGTGCTGTTTATGAAGATGCTAAAAAAGAGGATGTTCCTCAATTGCCAGCACTTAAAAAGAATGATGCTGCTCATACTGTACAGGTATTGCCTGAACAACATTTCACGCAACCACCTCCACGTTATTCCGAAGCGAGTCTTATCAAAACATTGGAAGAGCTCGGTATTGGTCGTCCAAGTACTTACGCTCCAATTCTTGATACAATCGTAAGCCGTAACTATGTAGAAAATACTAATAAACAATTCGTTCCTACAGAGCTAGGCTTTGTCGTGGTAGATTTCTTGATAGCGTACTTTGAAAAAATCATCAATACAAGCTTTACTCGCGATCTTGAAGAAGAACTTGATGCTATTGCATCAGGTAAGGATACGTATCTAAAGGTATTGTCTGATTTCTATGAAGTATTCGCTAAAGAGCTAGAGGATGCGAGCGATGTGGATCGCATCGAAATTGCATCTATGGAAAGTGATGAAACGTGCGAACTCTGTCATAGCCCAATGGTATATAAATTTGGTCGCTATGGTAAGTTCCTTGCATGTTCTAACTTCCCAGAATGTAAAAATACTAAACCTATTACGGTAGGGACAGGTGTAACTTGCCCTAAATGTAAAGAAGGAGAAATCGTAGAACGTAAGTCTCGTCGAGGGCGTTTGTTCTATGGTTGTAACCGTTATCCACAATGTGATTTCACATTATGGGATAAACCAACCCATGAATTCTGTGATACTTGTGGTTCTATTATGGTTGAGAAGACATATAAAAATGGGACGACTAAGAAATTCTGTTCTAATGAAACGTGTCCAACTCGACCTCCAAAGAAAACTAGAAAGAAAAAGAGCGAAGCTAGTGAAGAAACTGTAAAGGAATCTAAAAAGTCTAGCAAAGCTAACGAGGAAACAACAGTTGAATAATAAAAATGTTATTGTTATTGGTGCAGGTTTAGCTGGTTCTGAGGCGGCTTGGCAACTCGCTAACCGTGGCATTCATGTTGACTTATATGAAATGCGCCCCGTTAAAAGTTCCCCTGCACATCAAACAGATCAATTTGCAGAGCTCGTATGTAGTAATTCCTTACGAGCTGGCAATATTGAAAATGCAGTAGGTCTTTTGAAAGAAGAGATGCGTCGTTTAGGCTCCATTATTATGGAATGTGCTGATGCTACTGCTGTACCTGCTGGAGGTGCCTTAGCCGTTGATCGTCATCTATTTAGTGAAATGGTGACTGAAAAGGTAAAAGGCCATCCTAATATTACAGTTCATCACGAAGAGGTAACCGAGATTCCTGCTGAAGGTACTGTTATTTTCGCTTCTGGTCCCCTTACATCTGAAGCATTAGGGGATAAGATTAAAGAATTAACTGGTGAAACAGGCTTTTACTTCTACGATGCAGCAGCACCTATTGTAACGGCAGAATCTTTGAATTATGATAAAGTATTTGCCGCTTCTCGTTATGATAAGGGCGATGCAGATTATCTTAACTGTCCTATGACAGAGGAAGAATACAAAGCATTCTGGCATGAGCTTACAACAGCTGAAGCAGTACAACCAAAGGATTTTGAAAAAGAAATCTATTTTGAAGGCTGCATGCCTGTAGAAATTATGGCCAGCCGTGGTGAAGATACTTTGCGCTATGGACCATTAAAACCAGTAGGTTTGGTGGATAAGCGTACCAATGAGGAATCTTATGCAGTTGTTCAATTGCGTAAAGAAAATAAGGAAGGCACTATGTTTAACTTGGTAGGCTTCCAAACTCACTTAAAGTGGGGCGAGCAAAAACGTGTATTTGGTATGATTCCAGGCCTTGAAAACGCAGAATTCGTTCGTTATGGTGTTATGCATCGTAATACGTATATCAACTCCCCTGAGTTGTTGAACCATGCATTCCAACTAAAAAAAGAACCGCGTTTATTCTTTGCGGGCCAAATGACAGGTGTAGAAGGGTATTTAGAATCTGCTGCTAGTGGTCTTATGGTTGGTTTACAAGTGGATCGTTATTTAGACGACCGTTCATTTATTGACTTCCCTAAAACTACAGCTATCGGTTCTCTTAGCCATTATGTTTCTAACTATGAAGGGTCTAACTTCCAACCTATGAATGTCAACTTTGGCATTATGGACCCATGGCCTCAAAAAATACGCAAGAAAAAAGAGAAAAATGCACTCATTGCTAATCGTGCATTAGAAGATCTAGATGCTTTAAAGGCAAAAGAAAATTTATAAACTTTGGCCATATAAAATAAATTGCTCAATACTATATGTGTTTTTAGACTTATAAAGAAAAATCCTTCATTCAATGGGACACCCATGAATGAAGGATTTTTTCTTATTCATAATATATGTTTCTTATTATTTGTTATTATTTACGTTTTTTTGTTTTAGGCGCTGTTTCTGTAGTTTCAAGTACAGGTTGGTTTTTCTTTTCTAAGTAGCCTAAATAAATGAATAAGCAAATACCTACAATGATGACAATAAGACTAGTCATCTGAGCTGATTTTAAGCCTAATGTTAAGTCTACATAGTCACCGCGTAAGAATTCAAGGAAGAATCTAGCTGTAGAGTAGAGAATCGCATATAGTACGAATACTTGCCCTTTAGCATGTTTAAAGGAGCTAAATAATAGAAGAGCTACAAAGATAAGAATATCGATTTGACCTTCCCAGATTTCGGCAGGCCATAATGGTTGATTGCCGTAAGTGCGATGTGCTAACGTGCTTTCAGGATAGAGAATACCAAAGTTACCACCTGTAGGATGACCAAAGGCATCGCCATTTAAGAGGTTTGCCATACGCCCTACAGATTGAGCCAAGATTAAGGCAGGGGCAAATAAATCTGCAAAGGCCCAGAAGTCGATATTGTTTTTACGTAAGTACCAGTAACCAGCAATGGTGCCTAATACAACGCCACCTTGGATGGCCATACCACCTTGCCATACAAAGGGAATTTCTAATAAATGATTGCCATAATAGTGCCAATCAAAGAAGAATACGTCCCATAATCTAGCCCCGATGAGACCCGCTACGGCAACAGTAATGGAAAAGTCGATGATATGTTCATGCCATCCTCGACCATCTTTTTTTAATAAAACATAGGCAACAGAGGCACCACAGATGATAGCTAAGGCTAACATGGCACCATAAGCCCTGATAGGGAAGTCACCTATAAAAAATAGATATTGATGCATATAAAACTCCTTATGTAATAACTTGTATTGTATAAGGTAAATTATAAATTACATGTACTCTTCATGCAACAACTGAGAGGAATTCTATATAATATGGTATAATATAGAGATTGAAATTATATCCCCTTTAGGGGACTAGAGTTAGGAGAGTTCATGATTCGCAAATCTACAATTTTAAAATCTTTAACAGCTTTGGTGATGTCTGCATTATCTAGTACAGCTGTACAAGCAGAAGTATTAGTGCCGCTCGATCAATTCTTGGCGAATACTACGCGTCATTACGAAGCTAATCAATATAAAACATCCTATACGGTATATGTACCTCAAACAGTATTACAAGGGAATACTATCGTTTTAGACCCTGCTGCTGTTGGGGAACCCGTAAAATTGCCCACAACTAGCAAAAATGGTACGACCTATGTCGACATTGAGTCTGATCCAGCTATGCTCGGTGTGAGCTATACAAAAACGAATGGACAATTAACATTAGGTCCTGCTCCACAAGCTTCTACGGTAAAAGCTCCGTATACAATGCAAACTCCATTGTCTTGGGCCTTTGATCCATGGCCAACACAGGGAACTCCATATCAAGCAAAACTCAATGCTAGCGGGGATAATATCATTTCTCCAAGCTGGTTTAAATTGCATAGCCTGGGCCTCGAAGCAAGTCCTAATGTAAGTATTGATTATGTTAACGATTATAAGAGTAAAGGTTATCACGTATGGCCTTTGATTACGAATAGATTCGACCCTGGCTTTACTAGTGGTATCTTAGCAGATCAATCTGTATGGAAAAAATATGCTCATAACCTCGTGCAATATGCTTATATTTACGGCTTTGATGGTTATAACTTTGACTTTGAAAATATTGATTATGCCGACCGTGATCGTTTAACAGCGTTTGTAGCGTATTTATCTAACCATTTACATCAATACAATATTAAAACATCCATTGATGTAACAGGTTATTCTGATAGCCCAGAATGGTCTTTAGTATATAACCGTGGCGCCTTTGCTAATTCCGTAGATTATGTAGTTCTCATGGCTTATGACGAAACATGGGCTAAGAGTACCACAGCAGGTCCTGTAGCAAGTTATCCATGGGTTCGCAATCATACAGAAAAAATGCTTTCTGAAGTGCCATCCCAAAAACTAGTACTTGGTGTGCCATTCTATATGCGCTTGTGGCATGATACAAATGGCTATGCTAAGGGCGAAACATTGGCTATGAAAAATACAGGTAGTTACTTTGCAAACTACAAGGATAAAATGACATGGGATGATAGATTAAAACTTTATTATTTATCTATCCCAACTGGTTCTGGTTCCGATCGTATTTGGTTTGAAGATAATACGTCTTTAGGTTTGAAACTAGACCTTGTAAAAGAGTTACAACTTGGTGGTTTTGCTGCATGGCGTAAAGGCTTTGAAGATGAATCTACTATTGCTATGATTCAAGGCAAAGACTTAGGCCGCGGTATTCCTAAATCTCCTACAGCGGTTGTTCCTGAACCAGTAGTAGAAGAAACTAAACCATTAACTAAGGTTGAACACAGTTTCTTGATTTATTTCTTCGGTCGCTGTGGTATCTCGCACGCACC
>NZ_CALJSP010000022.1:0-21909 GCF_937975875.1 Veillonella dispar
TAGATAAGTTCAAACAGTTGAGGATTGCGCAATATCCCAAATGTCTGCAAACCAGTATAAATTGCTTAAAGATACACGGGCCGTTTCTCTTTTGAAAGGTCTCGTTATGTTGGCAATTCTAAACTTATTGAGTCATTTGCTAAATCTATATGTTATCAATTGGATTTTGCAACAAAGTATGACTGTTCTTCTCTTCGCATTACCTGTAGTATTCCAACCGGAATTGCGCCGTGCTTTAGAACAATTGGGCCGTGGCCGAATTTTTAGCAAGGCACAGAATGTTAATGAAGAGGAAATGGATATGGCCATCAATGAAGTGATGGCGGCGGCTCGCGTTATGTCTCGTGAGCACACAGGGGCACTTATCGTTTTTGAACGTGAAGTAGGTCTCAATGATTTCGTTGATACAGGTATTTTAATTGATGCTGTATTGAGCCGTGAATTAATTAAAAACATTTTCGTTCCTAGTACGCCACTTCATGATGGGGCGCTAATCATCCGCGATGGCCGTATTCGTGCAGCTGGTTGTTTGTTGCCACTAACTGAAGACCGTACATTGAGTACTGAACTTGGTACGCGTCACCGTGCAGCCATCGGTTTATCTGAACAAACAGATGCGGTCGTTGTTGTTGTCAGTGAGGAAACGGGGACAATTTCGTATACCTATGGCGGTCATATTTATCGTCATTTACCGGAAGATCAAATTAAAGAAGCGTTGCGTACATTTATGGAACGCCCTCGTCAAACCATTACTGGTATGTGGAAATGGGGGGCAAAAAAATGATGATACATTTGAAACGCAATTGGCCAGCTAAGTTATTATCATTGCTAGCGGCCATCGTCATGTGGTTCTTTATCATGCGAGATCAGAACCCTGTGATGGAGGTAACCTATACAGTACCTGTTCAAGTTCAAAATCTTGATTCTCATTATATTATAGAAGATGCACCGGATGTAGCACGCATTGTCCTTTCGGGCCCTCGCGATACGATTATGTCTATAAAAGCAGATAATCTTCGCGCTTACATTGATGCATCGGGTGTGAAACCAGGTCAAAATAATGTGACAATCGGATTTACACCTCCAGCGGGGATGAGCCTTGTTGAGGTTAAGCCTGATACTATAACAATTAATGTAGACGAATATGCAGAACGAAAAATACCAGTTGAAATTGTTCCAATTGGTAAATTCTCCGACGATGTTGCTCTCAAGTCAGTAACTATTGTACCGAAAGAGGTAACTGTATCTGGCCGTAAACAGCTTGTTAACGCCGTTAATAAGGTTGTTATGAAGGTTAATATCGCTGGTCAAACCAAGAACTTTAGTGCTGTTAGTAATTTAGAAGCTTGGGATGTATCTGGTAATGTACTAGATGTACATATCAATCCAAATCAAGGTCAGGCGCAATATGAACTTAACTTATTGCGTAAAGATAAAGCAGTTCCTATTACGGTACCAACTGCGGGAGCGGTAGCTGATGGGTATGAGGTTAAGTCCATATCCGTTACACCAACACAATTAACCGTTACTGGCCGAGAAGAAATGATTGATTCTGTAACAGAAATTCAAACAGAACCAATTGATCTCACTGGTGCAACTAAGGGAATTCAAGGTAATTACAACTTAGTATTGCCAAGCGGTGTTAATAGTAATGTTACAACAGTACATGTTAAGGTAGATATACAAAAGAAAACTACGTAGCTAAAAAAGACCCTAATAGAGTAGATTACATAACTCTATTAGGGTTTGTGTTTATTATTCATATATTAGCTTTTATAGTAGTGTTGTATAATAAAGATGTATGACCATTTTCTAATAGGTCAGTGATAAAGAATTTAGGTCAAATAATATAGATGTAGTCTATTCTGAAAGGATAGCTTTAATAGGTAACATATGATTAGAATAATAAATCTCCGCGTGGCCGTGACGGTTAAGTCGGATATTAAAGAGATTGTAGAAAAGAAGTATCCCCAGCTACGTGGAGCCATTGAAACAATTCACGTTGTGCGACGTGCTGTAGATGCTCGTAAAAAACCTAATATTGTATTTGTATATACTTTGTTCGTTGAGGTTCAAAAAGAAGCTCAAATTATGAAAAAATTAGGTAAACAAAAGGACGTATCTGTGTTCACTCCAGAGGATCCAGAACCTATCGTATATGGCAATGTGCCTTTAGCACATCGTCCTGTAGTAATGGGCTTTGGGCCGGCAGGTATGTTAGCGGCTTTTTACCTAGCTCGTGAAGGGTACCGTCCAATCGTTCTTGAACGAGGTCAAGATGTCGATACTCGTAGTCAAGATGTAGAAACATTTTGGAAAGAGGGCGTATTTAAGCCTGAATCGAATGTACAATTTGGCGAAGGCGGTGCAGGTACCTTCTCAGATGGTAAATTGACAACTCGCGTTACTCATCCTAGATTGCACGAGATCTCTAAATACTTTGTTGAATTTGGTGCACCTGAAGAAATCTTATATAAACATAAACCTCACGTAGGTACAGATAAGTTGCGTACCATGGTAAAAGCTATGCGTGAACGCATCATGGAGTGGGGCGGTGAAGTTCGCTTTGGCGCCAAAGTAACTGATTTGTTCATTGAAAATGATCGTATCGTTGGTGTTGAAGTTAATGGCAACGAGCGAATCGATACGACGGTTGTGCTTTCTGGTGTAGGCCATAGTGCACGTGATACGTATGAAATGCTACATAAACGCAATGTAGAAATGACAGCAAAACCATTTGCTATTGGTGTTCGTATAGAGCATGATCAAGCTGTTATCGACGAGTCCCAATATGGTGTAGAACCTTCCAGCTTGGGCCTTGGTGCCGCAGAATACTCCCTTGTGTATCACGATAAAGAAACAGGCCGTACTGCGTATAGCTTCTGTATGTGCCCAGGTGGTCAAGTTGTGGCCTCTGCATCCGAAAATGGGGGCGTTGTTGTGAATGGCATGAGCTTATATGCTCGTGATAGCGGTGTTGCGAACAGTGCTATCGTAGTTAACGTAGGCCCAGAAGATTTCGGTAATCATCCTCTGGATGGTGTAGCATTCCAACGTGAATGGGAGCGCAAAGCTTATGAATTAGGTGGCTCTAACTTCCATGCACCAGCACAAACAGTAGGTCAATTTTTAGGGCTTTCACAAGCACCAAGCGTACAAGATAGCACCTATAGCTATGAACCAGGTGTAGTAAATTGCGATTTACATGATTGCTTGCCACCATTCGTAACGTCTGTATTGGAACGGGCTTTGCCATATTGGGGACGACGTATTCATGGATTTGATAATCCTGCAGTATGCATGACGGGCGTTGAAACGCGTACCTCTGCACCACTGCGCATGGGACGTAATGAAGATCGCGTTTCTCCGACTGTAGGTGGATTCTACCCTATGGGTGAAGGTGCTGGCTATGCAGGTGGCATTATGAGTGCAGCCCTTGATGGAGCCGAAACGGCTATCTTATGCATGGCAAAATATGCAAAACCTAACTAGTTAGTAGCAGAATATATTGTAAAAGAAACTACAGTATAGGTTCATATTGATACTGTAAAATAATATATCTGTATAGTATCTATATGTGTAGTGTATATATTGTGATATAATACACAACAGTGAATATATGAGGACTTGTGACTTTCACAATCCCTAGAGGAGGATAATTATGGCTCGTTTATTTGGTACAGATGGTGTACGTGGTGTTGTTAATGAATTTTTAACACCTGAATTAGCCTATCATTTAGGCCGTGCTGCGGCTACATATTTTGGTAAGGAAAAAGATCATCCTACATTCTTGATTGGTCGCGACACACGTATTTCTGGCTCTATGCTTGAAAGTGCGTTAGCTGCAGGTATTTGCTCTGTTGGTGGCAATGTTGTTATCGCCGGTGTTATTCCAACTCCAGCAGTAGCTTACCTCGTACGTCAACAAGGTTTTGATGCGGGTGCTGTTATTTCTGCATCTCACAATCCATATCCAGATAATGGCATTAAATTCTTTGATGGCAATGGCTATAAATTGCCAGATGAAGTAGAAGATGAATTAGAAAAATATGTTCGTCAAAGTGCGGACAATGAATTGGCACGTCCTACAGGTGATGGAATCGGTACAATTGAGTACAATAGCAACTTGGCTCATTTCTATGCTCACTTTGTTCGTCACACAATCGATACATCTCTTGAAGGTTTAACTATCGTATATGATGGTGCGAACGGTGCTGCTTCTAGCGTAGGCCCTGAAATCTTGTCTGGCCTTGGTGCTAAAGTAATCAACATCAATGTTAATCCAGATGGTTTGAATATCAACCATCACTGTGGCTCTACACATATTGAAGGCTTGCAAGTGGCTGTACAACAACATAATGCAGACCTTGGTATCGCTAACGATGGCGATGCTGACCGTTGCTTGTTGGTTGACGAAAAAGGCGAAGTTCTCGATGGCGACCAAATCATGTTATTGTGTGCCCTTAAATTAAAAGAAGAAGGCAAGCTAAAAGGCGATACAGTAGTTGGTACTGTTATGAGTAATATTGGGTTCCATAAAGCAGCAGAAGAACTTGGTATGAAAACTGTGTCTACTGCAGTTGGTGACCGCTATGTATTGGAATACATGCGTGAACATGACCTCTCCGTTGGTGGTGAACAATCTGGTCACGTAATCTTCTTAGATCACAATACAACTGGTGACGGTATGTTAACAGCTGTGCAAGTAGCGGCTCTTATGAAAGAAAAAAATCAACCACTTTCTGAACTTGCTAGCATTATGACGAAATACCCACAAGTATTAGTAAACGTTCGAGTTGCTACTAAAACAGGTTGGGAAGACAATGATATTATTAAAGCTGCTATCGTAACCGCTGAAGGTGAACTTGGTGATGAAGGTCGCGTTCTAGTACGTGCATCCGGTACAGAACCACTCATCCGTGTAATGGCTGAAGGTCCAGACCAAGAAGCGCTACAATCCCTATGCCAAGAAATCGCTGATATTATTGGCAGAGAACAAGGGTTAGCGGAATAAAAGTAGGGTGTGAGGCGGTAGAGGAGCTTGCGACGATGAAGCCCACACATCACTTTGTTCCGAGCGTAAGATTTTGCGAAGCAAAATCCACAGCGAGGAACCATCTCTACTAAGATTAAACTAATAAAGCACTACTTTGAATTGTAATCATTCAGAGTAGTGCTTTTGTTATTATTTATCAGCCACAACGAGTTTGTATCCATTTAAGTGAATGTTACTGTTTGTTGTGTCTTCGTTTGTTAAGGATTTTACATAGCTGTCGCCTGTGAGTGTCCAGGTAGAGTCTTTGCTGAGTTTCATTGTAATTTCTTTAGCTGTGTTGTCTGTGTTTACAGCGCCTACGAGGCTGGATCCATTAGTCATGTCTAGTGCGACAGTGCTGATGGAGTCGGCTACGATGTTACCGTTAAGTTCTTGGTTGGATGCGCGAAGTGTGAGGTGACCACCGTTTTCACCATCTTTACCCCAGCGGGAGTCTGCTGCGGCTTTCACGAGTGTGGTAGTATTTGGCATTACAATTGCGTTGCCTGTAAGGTCTACTTCGGCTGTAGTGTTGTTTACATAGATGAAAGCGCCTGTACCATGAGTTGTAAGTGTGTTATTTTCTGCTTTTAAACGAGCAATACCGCTTTCAGCATCACCGGAGAAACTTTGGTATAGCATGAAGCCATTATCGTGGTAGCCTGTAACATTAGAGTTCGTAAGGGTAATGGAGTTTTTACCTTCTACGACGCCTATTTCACTCTTGTTAGCTACGCCGTTGATACTGTTTGCTGTAATATTGCCGGTGGAGTAGATAACAGGGCTACCCGCACCATAGGTTGTTAGCTTGGCTGCTTCTGCATTAATGGTGCCTTCGCCACGGTCTGTAGCAAGCGTAGCAGAGTGAGCCCCTTCAGTGGTGATGGTTAAATTTTTACCATTTACAGTGCCTTTGTAGGTCGCATCTAAGCCGCGAGAGGAGTCGCCCTTAGTGTGAATATTTGTATTTTCTATATTAATAACAGAGCCTTCGCCAGTGGCAAATACCGCATTAGAGCCAATACTATTAGATGTAATATTACTATTTTTAATGCTCGTTTGACTGCCTTCGATGCCGAGCACTACTGCATTTTGTCCGCGGAAATTACTGTTGTCATCATTTGTGGTGTTACCCTGTTTATCAAATACGCTGCTATCGATGGTGATAGTGGCTTTGTTTTTTCCGATGAAAGCATTTTGATCGCTTGTAGTATTGTCGAATCGTTGGTGTTCTAATGTTTTATTTTCACTAATAACAGATGTGCCTGTGAAAGTACTAGGATTAGCTTCCTTATGAGGCGTTGGTTCATTAATTTCTCCTGTCTTTACATCATCTGGTCTAGGTACATCGTTTTTAGGTGTATTAGCGTTAGGCACATCAGCCTTAGGGGCAGATATGCTTTGTGTTAGAACATTAGCTTGTATTGGTTCTGCACCAAAGGTAGGGGCGAATGCGAGTGCTGCGAGGGCGCCACCCGCTAAAGCGGGAACGATGAAACGTCTTAAAGTTTTATAGTTACGTGAATGTGTCATATATAATAACCTCCAAATATTTATTGCGCGATAAAATCGAATTGTGTAAAATTAAGATTGTAAGAAGTATAGTAATTATCTGTGAAAATAGTATGAATGATACATGGGATTTATAAACAAATATTAACTGTGATGTTTAGATATGTCGATGAGGATATCTTGCTTTCACCATTACTTATCACGTATAATATAGATTGGTATATGATGTATACTGTTAAGATCTGCCGTATCTTATAGAAAGGAGTTCCCTAATTCGTAAAGGCGAATAGCGCAAGTACCCACGAAGGCAGTCGTTAGGGTAGACGAGGTGAAGAGTCATCGAATCATCAGCGGATGCTCTTCCGGCATATTCATGTCGTAACAGATATTAAAAAGCCCATTGGTAACGATGGGGACAAAGTGTATCTGAATGAATTGTATTCAAATACTATTTGATACATAATTTGAACATTAACTTAGATCGTTAAGTTAGAATAGTAATTAGTTAGCCTTAGTTTTTTGCTGGGGCTAGTAATACCCCCAGTTATAGGAGGATATATTTATGTGCGGTATCGTAGGATACATTGGCTTTAATCAAGCATCTGATTTCTTATTGGACGGTATGGCAAAGTTAGAATACCGTGGTTATGACTCTGCAGGCATCGCTGTTATTGGTGCTGAAAATGTAATCAAAATTCAAAAGAAGGTTGGCCGTCTAGCTAATCTTGAGGCGATTGTAAAAGCAGATCCTAATGAAGGGACTATAGGTATTGGTCATACTCGTTGGGCTACACATGGTCGTCCATCCGATATGAATGCCCATCCTCATGCATCTGAAGATGGTAAATTTGCTGTTGTTCACAACGGTATCATCGAAAACTACATGCCTTTAAAAGAAGAGCTTATCGAAAAAGGATACCATTTCAAATCTGAAACTGATACAGAAGTAGTAGCTCATTTATTAGAGGATATGTACGATGGCGATTTCGTAAGTACTGTACGCCGCATGCTTGCTCGTGTTGACGGTGCGTATGCCCTTGAAATCATCTGTGCTGATGAGCCAGACAAAATCATTTGTACTAAAAAAGAAAATCCATTGGTTATCGGTCTTGGCAAAGGCGAAAACTTTGTAGCATCCGATATTCCAGCAATCATTAACTATACACGTGATACATATATCTTGAGCGATGGTGAATTAGCTATCGTAACTCGTGATAATGTATCCGTATTTGACCGTGAAGGTAATGCTATCGATAAAGAAGTATTCCATGTAAGTTGGAATGCAGAGGCTGCTGAAAAAGGTGGTTATGAACACTTCATGTTGAAAGAAATTCATGACCAACCTAAAGCTGTACGTGATACATTCGGTACACATATCTCCGAAGATGGTAAAACAGCAATCTTTGATGAGTTGAATTGGACTGCTGACGATGTAGCAGCTTTCAATAAAATCCTCATCGTTGCATGTGGTACAGCATACCATGCAGGTCTTGTAACAAAACAATATATTGAAAACTTGGCGCGCATTCCTGTAAGTGTGGAAATTGCATCTGAGTACCGTTATAGCAATCCGTTGACTGATGATAAAACATTATGTATCGTTATCAGTCAATCCGGTGAAACATCCGATACATTGGCTGCTTTGAAAGAGGCTAAACGTCATGGCGCTAAATCCTTGGCAATTACAAACGTAGTAGGTTCCAGTATTTCCCGTGAAGCAGATAACACTGTGTACACATGGGCAGGTCCTGAAATCTCTGTAGCGTCTACAAAAGCGTATACTACTCAATTAGTAGCAGGCTTGTTGTTCGCTGTATACCTTGGCCAATTGAACGGTAAAATGGATCCAGCTGTAGGCGAAGAAATCATCTGCGGTATTAAAAACTTACCTACATTGATTCATGAAATCTTTGAAGTAGATGAAGATATGAAAGCCTTTGCTAAACATTATGGCTTCAAATCTGATGCGTTCTTCTTGGGTCGTGCTATCGACTATGCAGTAGCCATGGAAGGTGCTTTGAAATTGAAAGAAATTTCTTACATCCACGCTGAAGCATATGCTGGTGGCGAGTTGAAACATGGTACATTGGCTCTTATTGAAGAAGGCGTACCTGTTATCGCATTGGCTACACAAGAAGATGTGTACGATAAGATGATTAGCAACATCCGTGAAGTAAAAGCTCGTGAAGCTGTTGTAATTGGTATTGGCATGAAAGGTGACGAAGAATTATCTAAACACGTAGACCATACAATCTATGTGCCTCGTGCAAATAAATTCATCGCTCCAATCCTTGCGGTTGTACCATTGCAATTATTGGCGTACTACGCAGCGATTACACGCGGCGCAGATGTAGATAAACCACGTAACTTGGCTAAATCTGTAACCGTAGAATAATATATATAACCAACAGTGCTTCGGCACTGTTGGTTTATTTCAATATAGGGAGACTATTATGGCAGTTATATTTTCCGGCATCCAACCAAGTGGTGAGTTAACACTTGGTAACTATTTGGGGGCTTTACGTAATTTCTTAGACTATCAAGATACTGACGAATGTTATTATTGTATCGTTAACCAACATGCAATCACTGTACCGCAAGATCCAAAAGAGTTATTCCAAAATACTCGTAATTTGGCTGCGTTGTACCTAGCGGTTGGCCTCGATCCTAAAAAGGTAACATTGTTTGTACAATCCGAAGTACCTGAGCACGTTAAACTCGGTTGGGTTATGCAATCTATCAGCTATGTTGGCGAATTAGAGCGTATGACGCAGTACAAAGATAAGTCTCAAAAGCAAGGTGACTCTATTCCTACAGCATTGCTTACGTACCCACCATTGATGGCGGCAGATATCTTGTTATATGGTACAAACTATGTTCCTGTAGGTGAAGACCAAAAACAACATCTTGAGTTGACTCGTAATTTGGCAGAGCGTTTTAACCGTAGATTCGGTGAAACTTTCGTAGTACCTGATATCAAGGTAGGCGAAGGTGGTGCTCGCGTTATGAGCTTACAAGAGCCTACTAAGAAAATGAGTAAATCTGATGATAACCAAAATGCTACTATTCGCCTTTTGGATGCACCAGATTTGATTGTGAAAAAATTGAAACGCGCTCAAACTGACTCTGATAATGCAGTGCGTTACGATAAAGAAAACAAACCGGGCATTTCTAACTTGATGGGCATTTACCGTGCTATCACAAAAGACAGCTATGAAGCTATCGAAGAAATGTATGCAGGTAAAGGTTATGGCGTATTTAAATCCGATATTGCAGACCTATTAGTGGCAACTCTTGAGCCAATCCAACAACGCTACAATGAATTGATTGCAAGCCCTGAACTCGATGTAATTCTCGATGAAGGTGCTGCTAAGGCTCATGCTAAAGCAAGTCAAATGTACCGTAAAGTTGAGCAAGCTATGGGCTTGTGCCGTAAATAAAATCATATAGTAGACTTTCAATTTGTGAGGTAAGCCATGACGAAACAAGAGGCAATGGAACGCTTTTCATCAGGTGCCGTACAACAGAGCTTAGAAATACATCGTGGAATCCAGTGGACTGGACGCATCGTCGGTCTATTGGTGTGCGTGTTAATTGTGAAATATTTGCCGTCCGATTGGGCTGAGCGTATATTGTATTATCTGTTGTTACTCCTTATATTGTGGACCCTTCATAGATTAGGTGAAAGTCAAGCTTTTATCTGTGAAAAGGGCCTCGTGTTGAAACGTAGGCCTTTTTCTTTTATAGAATACTTTCACAGTCTTTTTCATGGGGATGAATATTTTGTCTTTGTAGATTACGAGCATATTATTGGGTTTACCGAAGGTTGGCGTGAATTGCAGGCTATGAATGGTCATGGTGGTATTTATGTCATACCCTTAGACCTCGCGCAGGTAGGGTATAAAGATAAAATGGCCATGATTGAAGCTATTAATAAGCATTCAAATCTTTAAAATATAGGTTATACAAATGCTTTATCCTTACAATAGATGATATGTAATATTAAGAAATTAAGAAAATCCAAAAATTCATCAAATTAGCTATTTACAACTTTAACGAACTAAAGTATAATACAATCATCGGGTGCAGAGGTGAGTTCTGTACAGCATATAATAGCAAGTAGTTAAAGGTGTAACACACCGTGGAGGATAGTTATGAAGTGGAAAAAAATGATGGCCGTTGGCCTTGCAGCAGTATCTATGATGGTATTTGTAACGGGTTGTGGTAGCGATACTAAAACTGCTAATACAGAATTACCTAAAAAAATCGTTATCGGCTTAGATGATAGCTTCCCTCCAATGGGCTTTAAAGATGATAAAGGCGAAATCGTAGGTTTAGATATCGATATGGCTAAAGAAGCAGCTAAACGCGCTGGTATGGAGGTAGAGTTCAAAGCTATCGACTGGTCCAGTAAAGAAGCCGAGTTGAAATCTAAAAAAATCGACGCTTTATGGAATGGCTTAACAGTATCTCCTGAACGTGAGAAAAATATTTTGTTCTCCAATCCATACATGAAGGATAAACAATACATCGTTGTTCGTAATGATGATGACTCCATCAAATCCAAAGCTGATTTAGCAGGTAAAGTAGTAGGTGTTCAACAAGCTAGTACTGGTGAATCTGCATTACAAAATGATCCAAGCGGTAAAACTGTGAAAGAAACAAAATCTTATGCTGACTTCGTAAGTGCTTTCATGGATCTTGGTATTGGTCGTGTTGATGCAGTTATCGCCGATGGTGTTATCGCTCGTTACCTCATGACAAAAGAACCTGGTAAATACAAAATCGTAGACGGTACTGATTACGGTGTTGACAACTTCGCTGTTGGTTTCCGTAAAGATGACACTGCATTACGTGATAAAATCAATGGTATCTTAGCGGACATGAAAAAAGATGGTACTGCTGATAAAATCGTTGAAAAATGGTTGGGCTCTAGCGCAGACCTAGATAAGAGCGATGCTAAATAGTACAATTCGTGATATACTAATAGTACTATGGTCAGTATGTACAACAGATAATTAAAGAACGAAATGTACACTAGAGAAGAGGCCAGATGCCTCTTCTCTAGTCGTGTTTTGAAGGAGTATTCCATGTTAGATTATTTATTGCAGATTATCCCAACCATCGCTGATGGTTTAAAGGTAACCGTATCGCTATTCTGTATTGTATGGATTTTATCCATCCCTGGCGGTATCTTACTTGCTTTGGTACGTCTATCAAAATTTACAGTGCTCGACAAAATTGTTGAAGCCTTCGTATATTTGATGCGCGGCACACCATTAATGTTACAAATTTTATTCGTATATTATGCATTGCCTATCATTACAGATGGAGCAGTCCAAATGGATGATGCTACAGCTGCAGTACTTACATTCGTGTTGAACTACGCAGCGTATTTATGTGAAATTTTCCGTGGTGGTATTCAATCCATTTCTCGTGGTCAGTACGAAGGGGCAAAGGTTCTTGGTTTTACTTATGCTCAAACAATGCGTAAAATCATCTTGCCACAAATGTTTAAACGCGTATTGCCTCCGCTTGCGAACGAAACAATTAACTTGTTGAAAGATACGTCTCTTGTATACGTATTGGCTATGAATGATATCTTGCGTATTACAAAATCTATCGTACAACGTGACTTTGATATCTCTGCCTTCTTAGTGGCAGCTTTGTTCTACTTGATCTTTACCTTTATTTTGACAAATATCTTCAACTACTTAGAAAGACGATTTGCTGTATATGAAGATTAATCTATTCTGTAGTAGTGTGTCGTAGATATGGACTTAGTTGTTTTTAAGGGCTATAGCCGATTTGAAATTACAGCTATTTATTTATACGACGATGTAAGAGGTACTTATGACATTTGTAAATATGGAGCGTATTGAAAAACGCTTTAACAATCAAACTGTATTGCGCGATGTATCGCTCAAAATGGATAGAGGGGAAATCGTTTCTATCATCGGCCCATCTGGGTCTGGTAAATCTACATTTTTACGCTGCTTAGGTCAATTGGAAACCATTGATGGTGGTTCTATTACTGTAGATGGTACTGTCCTTGCTAGTACAGATGCTAATGGCACTGTAAACTATGCTAGCCAAGAAACACAACATGACTTATTATTACGCATGGGCATGGTATTCCAATCTTTCAATTTATTCCCTCATATGACGGTGCTTGATAACATTATGATCGCGCCGCGCATGGTAAAAGGTATGAAAGATGATGAAATTTTACCGATTGCAGAGCGATTACTTAATAAAGTTGGCTTATGGGAAAAGCGCGATATGTATCCATCCCGTTTGTCTGGCGGTCAACAACAACGCGTGGCCATCGCTCGCGCATTGGCGATGAATCCTGAAATCATGCTCTTTGATGAGCCTACATCTGCCCTTGACCCAGAATTAACTGGTGAGGTTCTTAAGACTATTAAACAGTTGGCTGATGATCATATGACGATGATTATCGTAACTCATGAAATGAACTTTGCTCGTGAAGTATCTGATCGTGTCATCTTTATGGCGGATGGTGTTATCCAAGAGGAAGGTACACCAGAACAAATTTTCAACAATCCACAGAACGATAGAACGAAAGCGTTCTTGGAGAACATGTTATAGGAGGTCTTATGAAGTTACGTTTTATTGCTGCTACGTTAGCTGTCATGGCTATGAGCACGACCTCTATTATGGCAGAAGGCTTGCAAGGCACACCTGGAACTCCGATGGCAATCGTAGATTCCCAAAAAGACTCTGCCTCTATTTTGCCAGATCAGTATAAATCGTATGCGACTACGATGAACACAGTAGTTAAGGACTATAAAAATGGCTATACCTTTACGATTCCATGGCGTGTAGCCGATGGTGTTAAGCTAGATATGGATGTGCGTAGTGAAAGTGAGCATATTCAAGGCTATTCTTTCAACCTAGCAGGTCCAACACAAGATGATTCCTATACTGTGTCTTTCACAAAACGCAATAATACACCGCAAGACGGGGTATCTCAAAAGGAATGGAATACGACTTGGTATGGTGTGCCAATCAAGGGCATGTCTGATGAAGAGTACTTGAGCATCTGGCGTCAGCATAGTAATGTCTTTGAAAATAACGATATCGTTGGGGGCTTCTTTAACAAGAAAGGGGCTATATCAGCACGTTGGGATAAGACAACACCAAAATCGTATGCTGAAATGACATCTACAGAGCCTGTTCAATCTGTATTTGAAGCGGAATTCATCATGGATAAGGATCCAACGCATCGCTACAATTTGGCGAGCACCTATGCTCCTATTCAAGGGGAATTTATGGAACAAGGCTTGATGGAACATACAATTCCATCCTTTGAATTACTAAATAAGTCTGGTTCTAGTACAATCAAAGGTGTTAAGCAGTTTATCTCTGGCACAAGTGATATCAGCGTAGCTGAAGGTATTAAATTTGCCTATCCAAAAGGTTTTACCCGTCTAAATGAAAAGGGTAAAATTGCTTTCGCTAAGCATAATGTGCGCCTTGATATTGAATCCTTTACAATCCCCGTACAAGCGGTTAGCACAGGCATGCCTACAATGATGGGCAAACAAATGCTAGGTGATTATTACCTTAAACAATTGGTTGAGGTGAATAAGGCAACCATTACTCGTTATGAAACACATATTATCGATGGTAATGTAATGTTCTACTTGGCAGGTCATATGAAGAATCCTAATACGGCTGATACATCTGCAGCTGCACCAGTATCCTTTGCCGCTACTATTATCTTAGGTAATGAAGGCAATGTAGCCGTGGCTCGTATGATTGGCCCAGCAGGCACTAGCCTTAGCACACCAGAGCTCATCGATGTGCTGGATGGGTTTAAATTGACTACTACATTGAATACTAACCAATCATCACAAGTTTTATAATATACACATAATATTCTTTTATTTGTATAAATCTGTATGATTTGTGCTATAATAAAAGAAATCCTCTAGAAAAAGAGGAGTTTTCCTTGATGGTCTAGAATATAATAATATAGGCTAAACGATCTTTGATCATATCCCCTTTGAGGGATTAGAAATAGGAGGGGTTATTATGGTTACCTACAAAACTATTGTCGTACCTACTGATGGTTCTGAAAATGCTAAACGTGCGTTGGAACATGCTCTCGCTGTAGCGGACCGCAACCATGCTGAATTGATTATTGTTCACGTTGCAAATATCGTGTCTGCTATTTCCAATTTCGATCAAACACCAATTTCCGGTGGTTACGTATCTGAACAAATTGCAGAAGATATGGAAGAAACTGGTAAAGAAATTCTTAACGATGTAGTGAAAGAAATTCCTACAGGCGTAAAAGTTAAAAGCGTATTCGAAGTTGGTTCCCCTGGTCCTGCATTATTAGCAGTAGCTAAAAAATATAATGCTGACCTTATCGTAATGGGTAGCCGTGGCCTTGGTCCATTGAAAGGCTTATTCATGGGTAGCGTAAGTAGCTATGTAACTAGTCACTCCACTTGCCCTGTATTGATCATTAAATAATTCATATCCTGTACAGATATGATACAAAAAGAGACTTTGTTGTAACAAAGTCTCTTTTTTATAGCGTAAAAATGATATAATATTTGTATGTATGCCATTCAGGTTTACAAATAAGAACGAAATTAAGTTACATGAGAACAATAAATAAACATAGATAATGGTTTATAAAATGGGGGACTATATGAGCGACAAACAAGAATCATTGCTAAAGCTAGCAGAACTGTTTAAAATCCTGGGTGACCCTACACGCCTTAAAATAGTAGAATTATTATTAGAAAACGAAATGTGTGTAAATCACATTGCAGAAACAATGGGGATGGGACAATCTGCTATTTCTCACCAATTGCGTGTACTCCGTCAAGCAAGACTTGTGACCTATCGCAAGGAAGGTAAAACTGCATACTACTCTCTAAACGATGATCACGTAGAAGGTCTCGTAAGAATGGGTATGGAACACGTATCTCATCAATAGTTATATAGCCGTATTGCATACTATTTGTCTAACTTGATTGGGGATATACAAAAGTACTCATGATATATATATATCCTCTAAAGATATATAAAGTTAAAATATAAGAAAAGGAGCCGTTTATACGGCTCCTTTTTGTATAGGTATACTAGTATTAATATAAAGGGAAGAGGTAATAGGCTATCGTAATAAATAGTGGCATAGTTACTGCTGATAGTATGGTTGTACCCATTACAATTTGCGTAGCGTATTCTGGATTGTTTTTCATCTCGATAGCAATAAGGGCCATATTGATGGCTGTTGGTACGCTATAGGTGATGACAATCGTTTGCGCTGCAATCGGGTGCATAGGACCATAGAACATTATAAATAATATAGTAATAACTGCAGCAATGAGAGGACTTACGACGAGACGTAAGGATGTAGCGAGCATAACATCCGCCTTAAAGAAGTTTAATGGCGTTCTGTTAATCTGCACCCCTAAAGCGATCATAGCTACGCCTACAAAGGCATTAGCAAAGATTTTAAGAGGGGCAAAGAAGAATAGACCGTGTAAATCAAATGGTAAGAGCTGGCAAAGTAATGCAAGCGGTATAGCATATACCATAGGCATATGGAAGACTACGCTTAACGCATCCTTTGTGCTCAAACGCCCAGCACCAGCTTGGTAGAAACCATAGGTATTACTTGTAATGGTCTGTATAATCATAATGGATACGACGCTGACAAGACCTAAATCAGCATAGGGGGTTGCGCCATCGATGACGTAAGGCACATTGGTAAATACAAAGATGGCAAGGGCGATGCCCATATTGCCGACATTGTTAAACATAACGCAGTTCTTTAATGTGGCGATTTTTGCTACATCATAACCTTGTATTTTGCCGACTACACCTGAAAGGATAGAGTTCAGTATGAGTACAACTAGTGCACAAAATACGATTTCTAACGTACCTGATGTAAATTTAGCTTCATACATAGCCCTAAATACAAAGGTAGGCAATAATATATAGAAGTTTAGTTTACTCAGTGTATATAAATCTAGTTTAAATTTTCTATCCAATATAAACCCTACGCCTATCAGTATAAAAATAGGAATCATAGAGTTCATAAATATATGTCCTATTAGCTCGAATATATTCATTATCTCACCTAGAGTTTCTTATTAATTTAGTATGGATTTAATGTATAGTATTATCATACCATAGTATGTATTGTTCGGGGCTTAAAAGTTTTATCCATTATGATTTCTTATGGTATTCATCAGAAATATATATACAAAATGTGAGTTATTACATACATCTTAGTGAACGAACTTATAGTATAATGTGAATATATCGTATATTTTAGTTTGTTCTTTGAACGTGTCTCTACGGTGAGTAACCATAGCTTTCACAGTGTGGAGTCCAAAGGGATGCACAGGAGGAATTATGAAACGAATTCTATTAGTATTAATGAGCGTTTTCATGCTAGCCTTGTTAGTGGGGTGTGGTAGTGACACAAACAAAGCAGCAGATTCTGCTAAACCAAGCACATCTGAAAAGATTACTGTACAAGCGGCAGCGAGCTTGAAAGGTGCTCTTACTGAATTGGCAGAGTCCTACAAAAAGAGTCATAACTTATCAGACGACCAAATTGCTATTAACTTTGCTGGTTCTGGCACATTGCGCCAACAAATTGAACAAGGCGCACCAGCTAGCTTATTCATCTCTGCTGACGAAAAGAATATGAAAATGTTGCAAGACAAAGACCTTGTAACAGATGTTAAACCATTTGTAACTAATGAATTAGTTCTTGTAGTTCCAAAAGGCCAACCTAAAATTGAATTAAATCAAATTGCTTCTGTTAAACGTATCGTTTTAGGTAATCCTGAAACAGTACCAGCTGGTAATTATGGTAAACAAGTATTAACAAAATTAGGTGTTTGGGAACAAGTTGAACCAAATGTAGTATATGCTAAAGACGTAAAAGCTGTAACAGCATCCATTAGTCAAGGTGCTGGTGATGCGGGCTTTATCTATAAAACAGATGCTATTGCTGCAGGTGATGCAGTTCAAATTTCTGCTGTAACACCGGCAGATTCCCATGATCCAGTTATTTATCCAATCGGTATCATTAAAAAATATGACAACGCATTGGCAAAAGACTTTTACCAATATGTAATGAGCCCAGAAGGCCAAAAAGTATTAGAAAAATACGGTTTCTCTCCTTCTAAATAAGAGTTAAACGCTAGCTTTCAGGGCTAGCGTTTTCTTATGATACAATATAGATATTATTATGAATATGTTAGACATACATTTTCATATGCTATATGATGCAAATAAGTAAATCATTTTAAAACTAGATGTATTTTTATTATTACTGATTTTAGTCTTATTGATAGAAAGGGGGCGTGTCATGAGTCCATTTTGGCTATCCTTATGGGTGGCGAGCATTGCTCTTATCATCGTTATTGTTATAGGCTTAGGTGCTTGTTATTGGATGAATCGTTGTAAGTGGGGCGGTATGGCTATTTTAGATGCCCTAATTACATTGCCCCTTGTGTTGCCACCAGTGGTTGTTGGTTTTGCACTTCTCATGGTGTTTACTCCAGGATATGCGTTCGGTGCGTGGCTCGAAGCTCATGGCATGAGTGTAGTCTTTGCAGCTTCTGGTGCAGTCGTTGCATCCTCTGTCATTGCATTCCCCCTATTTTATCAAACGGTGCGTTCTGCGTTGCAGTCCGTCGATCATAATATGGAGGATGTAGCGCGTACATTGGGCGCTTCAGAATTGCGTATATTCTTTACCATATCTGTGCCTCTTGCATGGAAAGGTATTTTAACAGGTAGCATCTTGGCGTTCTGCCGTGCCATGGGGGAATTTGGTGCTACCATCTTAATCGCTGGTAATATTCCGAAGGTAACTCGTACTATGCCGTTAGCTATTTACTCCTACGTAGAGGCAGGGCAGTACATGGATGCCTTTGAGCTTGTTGTATATATTTGTGTACTTACATTGGCATTGTTGAGCGGCATTCACCTCATTACGAAGGGGTCCTTGTTCCGCCATACAGAGAATAACTAGGAGGTTCTATGATTACATTTTCCTTTACTGTAGCTAGACCTTCTGTGACTGTGAAAGCTGATGGGGCATTGCCTTCTGGCATTACTGTGCTGACTGGTCAATCCGGCAGTGGTAAAAGTACCTTTATCAAATGTATTGCAGGTCTTGTAAAACCAACCACTGGTAGTATTCAATATGATGATACGACGTGGGTTGATCGAGGTAAAAAGATATGGGTGCCTGCTCAAAAACGGCAAGTAGGCTATATGCCGCAAGGCAATATTGTATTTCCTCATTTGTCTGTAGAACATAATATTACCTATAGTAAACGAGGCACACCTGACATGTGTGATACACTGTTACAACGGTTAGGTTTAGAGAAATATCGTAATACCAAGGCTGGTAGCTTATCTGGTGGTGAGCAACAGCGGGTTGCACTAGGCCGTGCACTCTACTCAAAACCGACTACTCTGCTCCTTGATGAGCCTTTGTCGGCACTCGATTGGAATTTACGAAAACAAGTGCGTGAAGACCTCGTTTCCATCATTCGCGAATGGGATGTACCTTGCGTATGGGTGACACATGATGAAAGCGAAGTAGAAGCTGTAGGGGATAGACATTGGATCTGTGAAAACGGGCTCATTACGATATCTGAATAACTTTAAAAATTAAGATAATAAAAAACACCTTCATAATCCTACTGGTGGATTGTGAAGGTGTTTTCTTTTTAGATAGTTGATAGCAGTGTATTTAGCCTTATCTTTAGTATTGAATTAGTACGTTTATAATAGATGTTATTTGCTAATGTTACTTAATTTCTGTTGATGCATGCGCTGTTTTACTTATAAATCCCACAATAGCGGTAACGATAAATGCCATAGCAAAGGATGGTAGTGTAGCACCGATAGTGCTTTCACTATGTAACATATAGTGGTATAAGCCAACGGATACAGCCCAAATGAGACCTCTTACTAGATAAGCCGATAGTGTTTGTACTTGTTGATGATTGATAAAATAATCAGCTAATAGGATGGCAATCATTGGAGCAAATACAGATCCAATGAGGTATAGGAAGTCTGTAATATCATCCATTGGATATAGGATAGCCGCAATGGTGCCGACGATAGTTACGATAACGGCTACGCCTTTACTGGAGGCTCCGCTATAGATCGTCGTACTAGATACGCCTGCAGAGTAAGCGTCCATAAAGGTTGTAGTAACGGTAGAGAAGATAATAACGATAAGTCCTGCAAGGCCGAGGCCTGCGTTCATCATGATGGTAATGATGGAGTCGCCACCGCCAAAGATAGCGGCGCTAAGACCTAAGGTATACATAACAATACTTGTTACTGTATAGACTGTAGCACTTGTCAGTGATGCAGAGAAAGGTTTTTTGCTTTCGCGCGTATAATCACTAATAAGAGGAAGCCAAGAGAGTGGCATGGCGATAGATAACTCGAGGGCTGCCATAAAACTCATATTTCCACTAGCTATAAGGCTACTTTCACTAGGCCATTGAGCTATCATGTGAGCGCCCATGTAGAGGGTGAGACCTAGCAATAGAACAGATACAATAGCTTGAATATAGCCCGTATTGTGGAGGCCGATGAAAAGCCACAGGATGACAAGCGCGCCAATAGCTATCGTCCAAATCATAGGGGATAGGGGTGCTAGCTCTTGTAAGGCGAGCATAGCATCGTAGATCATGATGCTAGTCCATCCGATGAGTTGCAGCATATTTAAAAAGGCAAAGCCTTTAGCCCCTAGTCGGCCAAAGCTGAAAGCGGTAGTATTCATACTGCCTTGCCGCAAGCGTCCACCGATGAGGCCAGCTCCAAAGAGTAATATACCGCCGATGATATGCCCCAGTATGATGGCATATAGACCTTGGGTGAGCCCTAAGGGGGCCAGATAGGTTCCCGTCATAATCTCCGCTATGGATAGCGCGGCACCAAACCATATCATGGCGAACTGTGGTTGTGTAATGTGTGTGTCTTTCATACGTCCTCCTTGCCAGGAAGTCATAGAAAAAGCCGAGTTCACAGGAACTCGGCTATTAATCCTCTATGTTCCCTACGTTGGCATTATCCAAATCAGGTTATGGGTTAAAGCATTAGCTTACTCTCAGCCCACTCGTGTGAGCACCCCGTTATGGCTTTATTATAGGCGTCTATAAGTGAACCGTCAATTCTTTTGTTGCATGGATTGTATAATAATGTTATAACTAGAGTATAAAAATATATTGCCACTAGGGGTGCTTTTGCTGAGATTGACCATTCAAAACCCTAGACCTGATCCAGATAATACTGGCGTAGGGAAGTGGAGTGAAACATAATACTAAACTATTACGAGACCATTCCATTTGGAGTGGTCTCGTTTTTATATATTTGGAGGTATTATGAAAAAACTGATTATTGCTAGCATATGTGTAGCCTTAGGTGTCGTGTTATCCACAACATCTATTCCCGTTGGGCCGGCTCGTATTTTTCCGTTTCAACATATGATTAATGTGATCTTAGCCGTTATAGTTGGGCCGAGATTTTCCGTAGGCGCTGCTTTTAGTACATCTTGTTTACGTAATGTATTAGCACTAGGCTCTCCATTGGCCTTTCCTGGTAGCATGATTGGCGCTTGGCTATCTGCGTATTTATATAAGAAATACAATGCCATCTGGGCAGCAGCTCTAGGTGAGATCATCGGTACAGGTCTCATTGGTGCTCTTGTGAGCTATCCCATTGCTAACTTCCTATTAGGGAAACCGTTGGCGTTATTGACCTTGATTACATCCTTCTCCATGAGCTCTGTGGCAGGTGCTTGCATAGGCTTCGTAGTATTACAAATCTTATCTCGTCGTCATCTATTACATAAGGAGGCATAATGAAACTACATACTGCACTAACAATTGCTGGTACTGACCCGAGCGGTGGTGCTGGCATTATGGCTGATTTGAAATCCTTCCAAAGCCGAAATGTATACGGTATGGCTATTGTTACCTCTGTAGTAGCCCAAAATACAACGGGCGTTCACCACGTAGAACATCTATCCTTAGAAAGCATAGAGAAACAGTTACACGATGTGTATTCTGACATTCCTCCTCAAGCTGTTAAGACGGGCATGATTGCTTTACCGGAAATGATGGACCTCATTTATCCTTATGTGAGCAAGGATATTCCGTACGTAATGGATCCTGTTATGATTGCCACCAGCGGTGACCGACTTGTAGCAGATGAGGCTGTGAATTTCTTAAAATCTAAACTCATTCCTACCGCTACGGTTATCACCCCTAATCGCAGTGAGGCTGAAGCCTGAGGAGTTGGAAAAGATTATCATGGGCTTTATC
>NZ_CALJSP010000023.1:0-2996 GCF_937975875.1 Veillonella dispar
GCATTAGGTCGCGGTGGTGACCAAGTGTGTATTATGGATGGTGAAAGCACCCGCTTCTTCGGTGGCAATACAGCTGGCGTCGAGAAGAATACGCGCGTTCGTGCTCGTGTGGTATCGCAAGCTTTACATGAGCTTATGCTTGATTCCGATAAAATTCTTGTAATGGGTCACAAACGTGAAGACTACGATGCATTAGGTGGTATTATCGGTGTAGCCGCCATTGCTCGAGCACTTGGTAAAGACGTGCGCATTGCGCTTTCAAAAGAAACTAGCGCCATCGATAAAATGGTGACTGTTCTTAAAGAAGATGAGTTCTGGACGGAACATATTATCACCCCTGATGCAGCAAAAGCGTGGGTAGATGCGAATACGCTTACTATCGTATGTGATACGCATCGTCAAGAAATGGTAGCTGCTCAAGAGGCGCTTGAAATTTCTGAACGACGCATCGTTATCGACCATCACCGTCGTGCAGCGGACTTTGTTGAAAACCCATTGCTTACGTACTTGGAACCAACTGCGTCATCTACATCTGAGCTCGTAACAGAGCTTGTACAATACGCAGGTGGTGGCGTAAAACTTTCAAAGGCAGAAGCTACAGGTATTTATGCAGGTATCGTGCTCGATACGAAGAACTTTGTGCAACAAACTGGGGCACGTACCTTTGAAGCGGCTGCATTCTTGCGCCGTGCAGGGGCAGATATTGATAAGGTTAAACAATTATTTATTGAAACCTTCGATTCCATCCAATTGCGTGCTAAAATGGTATTTGAAGCCAGTCGAACTGAAGGGATTGCTATTTCCGTAGCACCTGAAGGTTTGAAGGATATGATGGCATTAGCTGCACAAAGTGCGGATATGCTCATCAGTAATGAAGATATTGAAGCAGCCTTTGTACTGTATTCCTTGAATGACGGCGGTATCGGCGTTAGCGCTCGATCCAAAGGCAAGGTAAATGTACAGGTTGTAATGGAAGCCTTGGGTGGCGGTGGTCATAGAACCGTGGCTGGTGCCCAATTACAAGGTATGACGATAGAGGAAGCGAAGAAGGCTATTTTAGATCATGCTCTTGAAGCCCTTCATTCCGCAGAGAAAGAGGAGGAAGAACAATGAAAGTAGTATTGTTAGAAGACGTTAAAAAGGTTGGTAAAAAAGGTGAAATCGTTGAAGTTAGCGATGCATATGGCCGTAATGTATTAATCAAAAAAGGTCTTGGCCTTGAAGGTACAGCAACTAACGTAAATAATGCGAAACAAAAGCAAGAATCCATCGCTCACAATAAAGCTGTTGCCAATGACGAAGCTAAAATCTTGGCAGCTCAATTGACTAAGGTTGAAGTAACTGTAAAAGTTCGCATGGGCGAAGAAGGTCGTGTATTCGGTTCCGTTACTGCAAAAGATATTTCCGATGCAGCTAAAGCGCAATACAAAGTAGATATCGATAAAAAGAAAATCGAAATCAAAGAACCATTGAAAACATTAGGCGTACATGACGTACTCGTTCGTGTTCATCCTGAAATTACAAGTACTATCAAGGTTAACGTAGTAGCTGAATAATAGTGTTCACCATGCTCTTTGAGTATGGTGAATTCTTTTATCCATAGTGGTTTTGTAAAGGGGATTATCATGGATGTACGCATTCCACCGCATAATTTAGATGCGGAAAAAGCTGTTTTGGGGGCTTTATTAACGAATGGATCCAACTCGGGTGCTGTTGTTGATACGGTAACGAGTATTCTAAAATCTGAAGACTTTTACCGCGATGCGCATCGTATTATTTATGATGCTATCTTAGAAATCGTGCATGCTAACAAGACGGCAGACTTCATCACTGTTGGTGAAGAATTAGACCGTCGCAAGCGACTCGATGCGGTAGGTGGTCTTGCTTATATTACATCTCTCGCCAATGAATCTGTGTCCTATAATGTAGAGGAACATGCGAAGATTATCAGCGAGAAAGCTCAGTTGCGCCGTCTTATCGATGCAGGGAATAAAATCGTAGGCATGACATATGCTGGTGAAGATGAGCCAACGGCTATCCTTAACAAGGCGGAACAAATGGTATTGGACGTAAGTGGTCAAACACAGTCCGAATCATCATTTGCTCCTATTGGGGAGGTTGTATTATCTAACTTAGATAAATTAAATGCATTGCAACAGCATGATGGTGCTATTACAGGCGTTCCAACAGGCTTTAAAGATGTGGACCATGTCTTCAATGGTCTACAAAAATCTGACCTCATCCTCGTAGCAGCCCGTCCTGCGATGGGGAAAACGGCTTTCACCTTGAATATTGCTCAAAACGTAACGATGTTGTACGACAAGACGGTAGCGTTCTTCTCCCTAGAAATGGGCAAGGAACAGCTCGTTGGTCGTATTCTATCCTCCGTGGCAGGTGTGAGTTCTGAAAAATTGCGCCGTGCGAACATGGACCCTACTGACTGGGAAAAGGTTATCGCCGCTGCGGACCGCATGAGCAAATCCAAGCTCTTTATCGATGATACGCCGGGCCTTACCGTACAAGATATGCGTTCTAAACTGCGCCGCCTCAAGGTGGAACATGGTCTCGATCTCGTTATCGTCGACTATATTCAGTTGATGCAAGGCCGCAACTCCGGCAAGGGCAGCGAGAACCGTCAACAAGAGGTGTCTGAAATCTCTCGTAACCTCAAATTGATTGCTCGTGAGTTCAATGTGCCGCTCATCGCCTTATCTCAGTTGTCTCGTAGTGTTGAAAGCAGACCAGATAAACGGCCTGTACTGTCTGACCTTCGTGAATCTGGTTCCCTCGAACAAGATGCGGATATCGTTATCTTCTTGTACCGCGATAAATATTACGATGAAAACTCCGAAAAAGGGGACAACGCAGAAGTCCTCATTCGTAAGCACCGTAATGGTTCCGTCGGTACTGTGGAACTCCAATTCATTGGAGAATTAACACAATTTAGAGACGTGGAATTCCGAGACATGGGGCCGGAACAATAATGAAAACTATCG
>NZ_CALJSP010000024.1:0-10811 GCF_937975875.1 Veillonella dispar
TCGTTTTGCCATCACGGTCAGTATAACATAATTCGCGGTTTCAGACAATCAAAAATTACATAGACGATCTGCCCGAAGACGACGTGGCCGCGCTCGACCCCGACGCCGACATCCTGCCCGAAGGCGATACCCTGCCCGCACCGTCGCAGCAGCACCTGCCTTCCCTGTCGTCCAGCAAGGACTCGCTGCACCTCTACCTGCGCGAAGTGAGCCGCTTCCCCATGCTCAAGCCGGACGAAGAGTTCGATCTGGCCCGCCGCGTGCAGAAGACCGGCGACAGCGACGCGGCCTTCCGCCTGGTGTCCTCGCACCTGCGGCTGGTGGTCAAGATCGCCATGGACTTCCAGCGCCGCTGGATGCAGAACGTGCTCGACCTCATTCAGGAGGGCAACGTCGGCCTCATGCGGGCCGTCAACAAGTTCGACCCGGACAAGGGGATCAAGTTCTCCTATTACGCGGCGTTCTGGATCCGCGCCTATATCCTCAAGTTCATCATGGACAACTGGAGGATGGTCAAGATCGGCACGACGCAGGCCCAGCGCAAGCTGTTCTACAACCTGAACCGCGAACGCCAGAAGCTCATTGCCGAAGGCTTCGACCCAGACGCGGCGACCCTTGCGGAGCGCCTCGGCGTGGGCGAGGATCAGATCGTGGAGATGCAGCAGCGGCTGGACGCCTCCGACATGTCCCTCGACGCCACCGTCGGCGACGAGTCCGGCAGCGCCACGCGCATGGACTTCCTGCCCGCGCTCGGCCCGGGCATTGAGGAAAGCCTCGCGGGCATGGAAATCGCCGAACTGCTCCAAAGCAAAATCCGCGACATCCTCCCCTCGCTTTCCGAAAAGGAAGCCTACATCCTCGAGCACCGCCTCCTGACCGACGATCCGGTCACGCTGCGGGAAATCGGGGAGCGCTACAACGTCACCCGCGAACGGGTACGCCAGCTTGAGGCACGCCTGCTCCAAAAGCTGAAGACCCATCTCTCCACCGATATTCAGGACTTCTCCGAAGACTGGATCTCGCACTAGGAGGAAAACAACGTTCCGGATACACAATCTCCGGTTGTTGTTCGTTCCCGTTTAGGGTATTCGTTATCCCCTGTTATCGTGTTTCAACCCCCAGAGTTTGCTCATGAGCTTCCGCATTCGCCTCACTCATCCCGCGGCCCCGCTTGCGGCTGCGCCATCCCACGCCCGCCGGGGAAATTCCCGCTGCGGCGCGGGTCTTGTCCGCAATCTGCTGCGCGGGATGGTCTGCGCCGTGCTGACCGTGCAGATGCTCACCGGGTGCGCCCGCAGTACGCCGCAGGAACCCGTGCAATGGGACCTCTCGCCCGAGGCCCAGCGTACCTACGCGACCCTCCTGCTCGACCAGTCCATCCGCGGCGACGACAAGGAAGGCGTCCTTGAAGCCGTAAAACTCCTCCTGACGCTGGAAAACAGGCCGCAGCCCTTCATCGACGCGGCGGCATGGCTCATGCTCAACCGGGAAACCAGCGAAGCCCGCAGCCTGCTTGAACAGGCCGTCAAGCGCGTGCCCGGCGATCTCGGCCTGCACCTCCTGCTCGCCGAAACGTGGCTCGAACAGGGCGACAACGAGCAGGCCCTCAAGATTCTGAAAGAATACCGCAAGCAGCGCCCGGACTCCGAACTCGTGCAGCAGGAGCTCGGCATCCTCTACGTCAAAACCGGGCACTTCAAGGACGCCGACAAGGTGTTCTCGGCCCTGCCGCAGCGCCTGCGGACGTCCTTTGTCCGCTATGCCCACGCGCAGGCCCTCGTGGGCCTCAAACAGCCCCATAGGGCCATCCAGCAGCTCCGGCTCGCCGTACAGGAAAGCCCGGAATTCGTCGACGCGTGGTTCGAGCTGGCCCGCCTGCTGGAAGCGGACAGGCAATTCTCCGAAGCGAACGAAATCTATAACAGCCTGATCGAGCAGGACCCGGACAATCCGGACATCTGGATCAGGATGGTCGAAGGCCAGATCCGCGCCGGAAAGGGGCAGAAAGCCCTGGACTACGCCCTGAACGGCCCCGCCACCTACGGCTACAAGCTCACGGCGGCGACGCTTTTTCTGGACGCGAGGATGTACCCCGAGGCGGAGGCCCTGCTCGACGGCCTCAAGAGCGATCCCAATGCGCCGGACGAGGTGCATTTCTACCTCGCCGCCATCGCCTACGAATACCACAAGGACGTGCAGGAAACCCTGAACTTCCTTGAATCCATTCCCCCGGAAAACCGTTTTTACGACCGGGCGCTGCGCCTGCGCATCCAGCTGCTGCACGATCAGCAGCGCTATGAAGACGCCATGCAGCTCATCCTTCAGGGCCAGAGCCAGTTCCCCACGGAACGGGATTTCCGGCTCATGGAGATCCACCTGTACCTGTTGCAGGACCGCTACAAGGAAGCCCTGACCGCGGCCACGGCGGCGCAGCAGATCTGGCCTTCGGACGACGAAATCGCCTATGTCTACGGCAGCGTGCTGGATTCCCTCGGCCGCAAGCGCGAGGCCCTCGCCGTGATGGAATCCATCGTCGCCCGCAATCCCGAGGATTATCAGGCCCTGAACTATGTGGGCTACTCGCTGGCCGAGCAGGGCAAGGATCTGGACCGCGCGGTCTTGCTGCTCGAAGCGGCGCTCAAGCAGGCCCCTGACCATGCATACATTTTGGACTCCCTCGCCTGGGCGCACTTCCGCCGGGGCGAGAACGCCGAGGCATGGGAGCTCGTCCGCCGGGCGACAAGCCTCCCCGACGGCGGCGATCCCACCATATGGGAACACTACGGCGACATTGCCAACGCCCAAGGGCTCAAAAACGAAGCGCGCACAGGATGGGAACGGGCCCTCGAACTGGACCACCCGAATCCTGAAACCATACGCAAAAAGCTGAATTCGCTATGAACATCCGCCTTTCCACTCCCTTCCGCCTGATACTCGCGGCCTTGCTCGTCCTGTCGCTCCAGGCCTGCGCCACGCGCGGCACGGAGATCGGGACGTCCGCGCCTTCGGACGCCTCCAACGCCGCGTGGCAAGCCTACCAGGGCTATGCCTCCGCCCGCGCCTCGGATCACGATCCGTACCGCCTGAGCGGCAGCCTCCGCTACGGTTCGCAAGGCGACACGCGCCGCGTGGAAACCCTGCTCTGGAGCAACGGCTATCTGCCCATACGCCTCGACGTCATGGCCGGGATCGGCGCGGGGCTGCTAAACTCTATGGCTGTGGTTATACTAAAATTGCAAGTCCCGACGAATTGAGTGCTGTACTAGCTAAGGTTAGCTCAGAATCAGGCGTTCATATCATTGAAATTCCTACAAATAGGGAATATAGCAGAGAATTGCATAAAAAATATACGAAGGTTTCAGTTGATATGGAGGCATTACTATGAGTCAGTATTTTTGCAGTATTGTAGATAATGCTTTGCGTAATCCAGCTCAACGCATGTACTTTGATTTGGGTGAATATCGCTATGGCTTGACTGTGGTAGGCGATGGGGAGCCTATCGTATGTTTTCATGGATTTTCAGAATCTAGTTATACTTGGGATTCCATTAACTTGACAGGCTATCGTTTAATCCGTATCGATTTGATTGGTCATGGTGATTCTGATATTCCTGAAGAGGATGAGGCCTATACAATCCCTAAAATGATAGAGGACTTACATACCGTTATCTATCATATGGTAGGTGATAGATATTATCTTATGGGCTACTCCATGGGGGCCCGTATAGCGCTTTCCTATGCATTACAGTATGATAGCGAAATAGAAGGTCTTATCCTTGAAAGTGGTTCTGTGGGGATTGCTTCGGAGGCTGAACGAGCAGAACGACGCAAGGCAGATGAAGAATTAGCTCACCATATAGAACATAACGATGGCTCTTGGTTCGCTTCCCGTTGGGCGGAGGCTCCTATTTTTGAAAGTCAAAAGCAGCTTTTACCCGCGGTCACTGAATTAATTCATTTACGTCGTGCCCATAATAGTCCGTACGCATTAGCGTGTACCCTTCGTGGGTCCGGACAAGGTGTTATGACCTATGTCGGTGATCAGTTAGAAAAATTATCATGTAAAGGCCTATATGTGAGTGGCGCATTAGATACAAAATATACTACAATAGGAAGAGATGTATTTGGCAAGTTGCCAAACTTTAAACATGTCGTCGTCGAAGGGGCGGGGCATAATGTACATATAGAAAAACCGCAGATGTTTGAACAAGCGGTATTAGATTTTTTACACAAGAAAGGTTAAGTCCATGAGCAAATTTGATTGGAAAGTATTGGATCGTAATTATGAAGATGTAATTTACGAAACATATAATGGCATTGCAAAGATTACTATTAATCGCCCACAGGTACGTAACGCGTTCCGTCCTAAAACTGTTATGGAGTTAATCGATGCTTTCACAGTAGCTCGTGAAGATAACGAAGTAGGCGTAATCGTATTGACTGGTGCAAACCACGGTCAAGGTGAAGACAAAGAAGCATTCTGCTCCGGTGGTGACCAAAGCGTACGCGGTCATGGTGGTTATGTAGGCGAAGATAATGTTCCTCGTTTGAACGTTCTTGATTTACAACGTTTGATTCGCGTTATCCCAAAACCTGTTATCGCTATGGTTAACGGTTTTGCTATTGGTGGTGGCCATGTATTGCACATCGTATGTGACCTTACTATCGCTTCTGAAAATGCTAAATTTGGTCAAACAGGTCCTCGTGTAGGTTCCTTCGACGCTGGTTACGGTGCAGGTTACTTGGCTCGCATGATCGGTCATAAACGCGCTCGTGAAGTATGGTTCCTTTGCCGTCAATACACAGCTGCTCAAGCTTATGAAATGGGCATGGTTAACTGTGTTGTACCATTCGACAAATTGGAAGAGGAAACAGTTCAATGGTGTAACGAAATTCTTGAATTGTCCCCAATGGCATTGCGCATGTTGAAAGGTGCCTTCAACGCTGACACAGACGGTCTTGCAGGTTTACAACAATTCGCAGGCGACGCTACATTGATGTACTACACAATCGATGAAGCAAAAGAAGGTCGTGACGCATTTAAAGAAAAACGCAAACCGAACTTCAAACAATTCCCTAAATTCCCTTAATCAGAACGTAGTACCAGTCTATTACTAGGAATGGAATGTATTGTAAAAACGTAAAGTGCGCCTCTATATGAGGCGCCTTTCTTATAATATCTTTTGTTATTAATTATTAATCATAAGGCATTATCTTTAGATACGAGGTGAGACGATGGAATGGTTACGGTATGGTGCACAGCACTATCCTGATCGCATATGTATAAATGAATATACCTATAACGATATATATGGCGGTGTGCTCCATGTGGCTAGTGAATTGATACATCTTGAAAGCTCACGTGTAGCTATTTTATCGGACAACTCTGTTACTATGGCAATTTATGTACTGGCAGCTATGCTAGCCCATAAAGAGGTATTGTTACTGAATGTACATCTTAAGCCCAACGAGATCGGAAACCAATTGAAACAATTAGGTGTTACTACCGTATTACATAGTAAAGAACGGTATAATCAACTACCTAGTTTACTACGTACCATTGAGTTTGAACCGCTAGAATCCATTCTGTCTAATCTGAATTTAGAGGACACTTTTGATTGGAACTTTGATGATGCAGACATTGCGGCCATTATGAACACTAGCGCTACAACAGGTCAGTTTAAATCAGTACCACTACGATGGGGGCAAATTAGAGCTCATGTACAAGCATCTCAAGAGGTGCTTGGTAAAGCCGAACAAGATAACTGGCTTATGGTGTTACATTTATTCCATGTCAGTGGATTATCTATCTTGATGCGATCACTTTATAATGGAACGGCTATCACTATATTGCCTAAATACGATGAGGCAAAGGTTTTAGAACTCATTGAGTCAGATCGAATCAATATGATGTCTTTAGTACCGACGATTTTAACCCAATTAGAACCGAAGATAACACATCATACATTACGTGTTATTTTGCTTGGTGGCGAGTTTATTCCTATGGCCTTAATCGATGCTTGTGAGAAGAAATCATTGCCAATTTACAAGACCTATGGCATGACGGAAACCTTTAGTCAAAGTGTGACCTTCTCTGTATTGGATTACCCTCATAAACGAGATTCTGTAGGTAAACCATTACCTGGTATGCAGGTTCATATTGATAATCCTGATGCGGATGGAGTGGGGGAAATCCATTTGACCGGCCCTATGGTTATGACTGGGTATATCGACAAGGAACCTATCAACGGTGATCTTAATACAGACGATATCGGCTATGTTGATGAAGATGGCTTTGTATATATTCTGAATCGCCGCAAAGACCTTATTATTTCTGGTGGTGAAAATATTTATCCTAAGGAATTAGAGGACCTAGTCTATACATTGCCAGCGGTGAAAGAGTGTGCCGTAGTACCTGTACCTGATCCTAAATGGGGGCAAGTACCAGCGCTATTTGTAGCCTTTCATGATGGTGAAAGTATGACAGCCGATGAGATTCTATCCTTTATGACCTCTTCATTGGCAAAGTACAAAATCCCTAAGTATGTAAGAATTTTACCTGCATTGCCTCGTAATGGGACCGGTAAAATTGTGCGTAATAAACTGCGTTTAGAAGATTGAGGCGTCTATGAATGATATTTTAAATTTTAAAAGCATAACTACATATCGCCTTAAACTACCGATGAAGTTTAATTTTAAAACCGCCAAGGGTGAGGTAAAAGAACGGGAGACCATTGTTATCCGAATCGAGGACCAACAAGGTTATGTAGGTTATGGTGAGTGTGTAGCTTTCACAGATCCATTCTATACCGCAGAAACTGTAGAGACATGTTGGAAGAAATTAGTGGATGATTATATATTTAATCTTCGCTTGATGCGGCCTAAACCTCTTATGACCTATGTACGTCAGCTGCAGTTCTGGCTCAATCGAGATCATATGCCTATGACCATTGCTGCTGTAGAAAATGCCCTTATTAATCTTCATTGTGAGAGACTTGGTGTAAATTCTATTTCCTATATCATGGGGCAGCCTTTACAAGATACCATTGAAAGTGGTGTTGTTATCGGGGACGTACCGATGGAACAATTATTAGATACAGTAGAAACTCATGTGACAAATGGTTGTAAGCGCATTAAGTTAAAGGTGAATCCCACAGATGGCTATGAACGAGTATCTCTCATCCGCAAGCAGTATCCAAACTTAGTCTTAGCTGCTGATGCAAACCAAAGCTATTCCTATGACGACATCTACAAAGTTCGTCAATTTAACGATTTGAATCTAGCCTGCATAGAAGAGCCTTTTGCTATGACGACACTCCAATCCTATAAGGAATGGAAGTGGGAACGTCTTAACAATGATGATTGGAATATTGAAACACCTATCTGTTTAGATGAATCTATATTAGGCTATGATGATTTATCCTATGCTATTGAATATGGCCTAATTGACGTACTTAATATAAAAGTAGGGCGCATGGGCGGTCTTGTGCCAACGAAGGCAGCTATTAATCTTTGTAGAGAAAGTCATATTCCGTATTGGATTGGCAGCATGGTAGAGTCTGGCGTTTCTAAAATGCTCCATGCTCAACTAGCTGCACTAGGTGATTCCTATATGGCAGGAGACCTATCGGATTCTAATAGATACTTTGAACGAGACCTCATCTATCCCGACCTCACTTTTAAAAATGGTGTAATGCACGTACCTGATGGTGATGGGCTAGGTGTAACCGTTTTTGATGATAGATTAGAAGCGTATTGCGTGGAGAAACGAACACTATGAATTTGATTGAAGCTTTACAAATTGAAAAGCCTTATATGACAAGTGACACTACATGTGTGGCAAAAATGAATTTAGGTGACTTTCATAAGCAACCGCAAGGTTACCTAAATGGAGGGGCGACTCTAGCCTTTGCAGAAATTGCAGCGGGAATGATGAGTAACGAACTCATTGGTGCTGATAAATTTGGCGTAGGTCAATCTATTACAGCTAACCACTTGCGCCCTGTACGATGTGAAGGCTCTTTAACAGCCCATGGTACACTATTGGTGAAAGGGAAAACTTCACATGTATGGCGCTTTGACATGAAGGACGATGCAGAACGACTCATCTCACAAGTGACCGTAACATTAGCCATTGTGGACTTTGATCGGTAATAGATAATAAGTAATAGCTAAAAAATAAGTAATAGGTAGTAGATAATAGATAATGATAAAAGGACAGTAAATACTATGTTAGTATCTACTGTCCTTTTTAGGTTCCGTATAAGTTAATAATTACTTATTGTTTATTGTTTGTTACAAGCTATTTACGAGTTACTGTATATAAGTCTTCCATATCTGGAATATCATAAATAACCCAGGTGCCATCACCTAAATGACGCATCAAAACTCGTATATCCTTTGTCATATTCTTTTTGTTGTTTTGTATTGTTACGGTTACGATAGCTGTATCTCCATCGTCTTCAGATTTGATATTTTTAACCTCTACATCATGCTCTTTGAAAAGACGGCCATCTACAAGCCGATCGACCATAGACATGTTGTCATCACTTTGAGCTGTATTGTTAGTATCTGTTGTAGCCGGCTGAGATTTAAAGCTGTCTGGATCTTCGATATATTTTCTCATTACATCTTCAATTAAAGATGGACCAAATGTTTTAGCTGCTGCAATAGTAGCTTTACCAAATGGATTAGATGTATCTATATATTTATTGCCTTCCCGTTCTAAAATATTTTTTACAATAGATTTTGTATCTATATGGCGTAAAGCCTCATCGGCATCTTTATCTTGCACGGCTTGATGAATAATTTTTAGCGTATAGGCTGGTGTGTGGGGAATGTACCACATGAAATACCATGCTGCTGCTAACGCACCTACAATAGCAATAATTAAGATAGTTATAAGAGATTTTGATTTCATTGTATTGCTCCAAAGTATTTTATATTACATTCTTATTATTTATATAATATATATTTATTTTATCATAGTCAAAGACGATTCACTATAACTATTAATTAGCAATACTTAAAACAGTAGAACTTTCAAATATATGTACTAATAAACTATAGAGAATATATATGCTATAAAGTGGATAAGACATATTATTGCTTTACCTAACTAAAGAATATATAATAAAAGTATCTTTCACGAAAATTTCATATAAAGAAGGGGAGACTATGGTTAGTAAAAAGGTTATTATTAAATCTTTAGTATGTACAGCATTGACATGTAGTTTTGCTACATGCGCATTAGCAGCAGATAAAGATAATGGAGAAAAAGTTCAATCAAGCTGGATGGATCGTACTGATATTGGTATTGGTTTTAAAGGAAGCCAGGAAGATTCCTATCATGATTATGCAATGCCTAATAAACAAATGACTGATAATAATCTAAGCTATGATACACGATTCCATTATCGTAATCATAACTCTAAGCAGAAAGTGAATACACAGTATTTTATAGAGACGTTGCAACCCATAAAACAATATGGTAAAGATGGCAAATCCATGGTGTTTGTACAAGGACGATTAGATGCTAATGGTGGCGAAAAAGTTTCCACTACTACATATTGGAATGGTTCAGATTCAGATTTTGGAAGAATTGACGGTCAAGGTACCTATATTGATAAAGGTGAAGTAGTAGAACATGATACACTTGGTGTTGTAGGTACTGCTGGTATTGGCTATCGTCGCCTTAGTACACATGAGCATGCCTACGTCGGTGCCAATGTATTCTATGACTATGCATTTAAGGATAAATTTTCTCGTGTTAGTGCAGGATTAGAATATGTAGCTGGTCTAAATACGATTAGTGTCAATGTATACCATGGACTATCAGAAAAAAAGGTGGGGCCTTATAACATTAACACACCTTTGCGTCAAGTACCACGGGCAATAGATTTTCATGATAGCTTAAGTTCACCACCTGATGGTATTCATAGAACACCTCGATATTCTTATGAACATGTATTGGATGGCTTTGATATACGGTATACACGCGATTATAAGAATGCTCGTTGGCTATCTAGTTATGTGGAAGGATATCATTGGAAAACAAAAGCACCAGGAGAACATCCAGAAGAGATGTACTATATTGACCAACATAAGTGGCAAACTATACATGGACTGAAGGTGGGTGCAAAAATGAATGTGACACCTCATATTTCTGTAGATCTAGGACTTGGTAAAAGTAATATTAGTTCTGTAGAACCTTATGTATCAGTTATGTATACATTGGGTAAATCTCGATATGCGTACTTCGGTGGTAAGCATAGTGAAAATGTGATGACCACTGCACGTTCTAAGGTATTCGATAAGGTCAAACGTGGTGATATGAAGGTTGAGTATTATTGGGAACAAGACTTGCGTGATGGTCCTTGGGATCATTTATAATTTGTATCATACTTGTAAAAATACCATAATAAACAATTTTATATAATTATGTTGAAATTGGTACCTAGTTTTCGTTAAAGAAATTTAGGTGCCAATTTTATTATTATCCTTAAGCTGGTTCTTAAGATAGTCACAAATCAGAAAAAATATCTGCTTTACAGGCGTTTTTGATTTCTGTAATTATAGGTATAATTTGTAGTATATTCAAGCATACTAAATATAAATGGCTAATATTTGCGATTTTTAATAGATAGTTCCTAATTTCATATATTTTGGAAAAATTCATCAAAAAATTAGAAAAAAGTACTTGCATTAGTAGGTTACCTCATGTTAATATATACGAGTAGTCAACGAGAGTTGATACGCGGCCCCGTGGTGTAGCGGTTAACATGTCGCCCTGTCACGGCGAAGATCGTCAGT
>NZ_CALJSP010000025.1:0-7830 GCF_937975875.1 Veillonella dispar
ACTGAAATTAAATCCATACGTCAAGGTAAGCTGAACCTAAAAGATAGCTTTTGTCGCATTGATAAAGGTGAGCTCTTATTGTATGGCGTTCACATTAGTCCATACGAACAGGGGAACCGCTTTAATCATGAACCTGAACGAACTCGCAAATTGTTGATGCATAAATCTGAAATCAATAAACTGCATGCTCAGGTTAAGGAGAAAGGATTCTCTTTAGTGCCCCTTAATTTCCATTTCAGTCATGGTTATGTAAAGGTAACCGTTGGTCTTGTAACTGGTAAAAAGCTGTATGATAAGCGTCAAGATATGGCAGAACGCGATGCTAAGCGAGATATTGCTAAGAGACTTAAAGAACAACAAAAATATTAAAATAAAGAAATCGAGTCATGATGGCTCGATTTTTTTGTGTGATATTTGTTAACTTATCTTGTGTTTTTAGTTGATAAATATGTATATTGAAATTATAATGTAAACAAAGAGTTGTGATTGTGGTTGACATTTTCTAAGTAGAGGAGAAACATCATGAATCAGAATATTCGGTACATTACAGAGGTTGCTATTTTAACGGCTATGATTACTGTATTAGGTGCTATTAAAATACCTAATGTCATTCCAGGTATAGAGTTTCAACTGTCAGCTCCATTGGCGGTAGCCATATGTGCCGTATTCGGATTTAAGAAATATATTATTAGCGGATGTCTATCTAGTTTAATCGGTTTAGCACTAGGTACACAAACTATTTTGAATGTTATGATTGCTATGCAATTTAGACTTATCGTAGGGCTAATTCTTTGGATGTGCCACAATCATATGATAGGTATTATGATTTCTGGCCCGATTGCATCTGCATTAGCGCGATTGACCTTGTCTGTATATATCGGTAAAGCTGCATTACCTATGGTTGCATTAGCAGTGCCTGGCATGATTTTTACTGTTATTATGGCACCAGTATTTGTGAAAGTATTCCGTAAAATTCACAGCCAAGTACCTAAAAATGATCTTATTAAAGGGAAGGTGTCATAATGGCTGAATTATATAGTGTACGCATGCGTGCTGCTCAAGGTGGTCCCCATGAAAAAGGGGGCCACCATATTTCTGGGGCAGAGCGGATTGTGAAGTTAGAAGAAGTAGGGGCTATAGCTCAATCGTTAGCTGATCGCGCACTGCATCACAGTAAAGGAAGAGCTGATTTTATCAATATTACTGTAGATTTAATCCCACCGGAGAAGATTACATATATTGACTGTCTTAAGGTAGAGGAACATAAAACTAGTAGTATTTCTGAATCCCATCAATTGGCGACTGAGCTTTTACAAGGTCCTCATATTAGTGAGGCAGCTGTTCTTAAAGCTATATCTTTGTTAAAAAGTTTAGATAAATCTATGCGCGGCGCTATGTTAGTGGATGCCATTACTGGCGAGCGCTTAGATACAGGTGACCGCGGAGTACGTGTTAGTCATATGGACTCCTTTGACTCTTATGCATTAGGTGATAATGAACATATGAGAGAGGCTTTAGTATTAGCTTCAAAGGTTCAATCAGCAGATGGTATTGTGGGCGAATTATGTTGGTCTGATGATCCAGACTATACAGTAGGTTATGTTGCTTGTAATGGTGTATACCATCGCCTTCCTAATATGAAAGAATTTGGTTCAGATATAGGGGGCCGCGTTTTCTTTGTACGGTCTGATATAGATAGTGAAAGTGTAATTGAGTATTTGGAGCGTACTCCAGTACTTGTTCAACGGAGATAGAATGTACAAATTTTTTAAAGAACAATTAGATTCTAAGATAGAGAACCATAATTTACGAACCTTAAGAGAATACTGTCCTCTAGATGCAGTGCGAGTAAAACGAGATGATAAAGAATATTTAATGATGGCTTCAAATAATTATTTGGGCTTAACTTTTGATACTCGTGTCATAGAAGGGGCCCTGAAAGGGGCTCAACAATATGGAACAGGATCTGGTGGATCGCGCCTTGTATCTGGTACATTTCCATTATTTACAGAGCTCGAAAGGTCATTAGCTAAATTTAAGAATACTGAAAAAGCCCTTGTATTTAATACCGGTTATATGGCCAATGTAGGAACTATTTCTGCCGTAGCTGATAAGAATACTATTATTTTTAGTGATGCTCTTAATCATGCTAGTATTATTGATGGTTGTAGATTAAGTCGAGGTACTGTAAAAACATATAGCCACTGTGATATAGACGAGTTAAAGTATCTGTTAAAACAGGTAGATCGAAACACTCGAAAGCTTATAGTTACTGATGGCGTATTTAGTATGGATGGGGATATTGCACCACTAGATAAACTGTATGAATTAAGCCGTGATTACAATGCATTGCTCATGGTTGACGATGCCCATGCAACGGGAACTATTGGTAATGGTCATGGTACAGCGGCCTATTTTGGACTTGAAAAAGAAGTAGACATACAACTTGGTACATTGAGTAAATCTTTAGGCTCTGTTGGTGGTTATGTAGCTGCAAATAGTACTATCATAGATTATCTCGTTAATACGAGTCGTAGCTTTATATTCTCCACCGCATTATCTCCTGCAGATATAGGAGCGGCCCTGGCTGCATTACATATTCTTGAGACAGATGCATCTGTTTTAGCGCGTTTACATGAAAATGTAAACTATATGGCAGATCAATTGATTTCTATGGGAATTGATGCTACTAATGAAACGCCAATTTTCCCAATACTAATAGGGCGTAATGAAGATACACTTGCCGTATCTGATTATCTATATGAGGATGGCATTATAGGCACCGCTATTCGTCCGCCTACAGTACCTATTGGTGAAAGCAGAATTAGACTAACGGTGACTGCTGCGCATAATAAAGAACAAATAGATTATGTGTGCCAATCACTGCATAATGCTATGAAACAGTTATAATCATGATAATAGATAATATATCCTCTGAAGACAGGGATAAAAGAATCCTTGGATTGGTAAAATTGTCAAATTTAGATAAGTTGAGAAGGCTAAGAGTAGTGAATGTACCGAATTGGTGAAGGTTTCATATAATTGACACTAATACTAAATAGGCTTATAATTATTAGACCGACGCACGGGGATGTAAAGGTTTCGACAGGGGTGCGTGTGGTATAGATAGCGAGTCGGCGTTCCATGAGGCCGTTAAACGGTGGGAAAACATTTAAACGCAGAAGAAAATTTTGCATTAGCTGCATAAGCTACGTCCCTCATACTTGTGCCTACCAAGTGTGAATGGACGTCAAACCGTAGGCTGGCTTAATTCAGTTGTTCATATGAATTAGGCGAGACAATATGAACTGGGGTTGTGTAGCTTGTCTGTGAGCGGTAGCAACCTGAGATCTAAATCATAGACTGTGCTCGGAGAAGTCTATATGGCAACACTTCTGGACAGGGGTTCGACTCCCCTCATCTCCACCAATATTAAAGCTAAAGCTAGAAGATACGTGTTTACTGTACGAATGCAGTAGTTACCTAATCTTCTAGCTTTTTTTGGTGTTCCTATATGTTTGCTAAAATACGTATTTATTCGCTTGAAATTTCCCCTTTATTTCCCCTTGATTTCCCCACGGAGCACAGATATTTAATTAGAAAATGTGTACACAAAGAATCTAAAATGTCAATAATTTTTATCGTTTTGATTATGCACAATGAATATGAATTTATATAGATTTTATCTATGTTTTATAAAGGTGGAAGGGTATCGAAAAAATTGACTTTGTCTATAGAATCCTGTAAAATATATATAGATATTTATGTAATTATGACACATAGATGATTAGTTTCGTGTAAAGGAGTACAGATAATGAAGTTCCGTTATTCCCGTATGTTAGCGGCTCTCGTTGTATCCGCTGTAATGGTTGCTGGATGTGGCAGCAATCAACAGCAAGCAGGCGACGTGAGTGTCAATGCATACAAAATTACTGCAAGTGATGCACAGGTAAACCAAACCTATGCTGGTACAGTAGTTGCAGAAAACTCTGTAGCTGTACATGCTCGTGTAACTGGTTACGTTGTTGAAAAATATGTTAAAGGTGGCGCGCAAGTTGTAGCTGGTCAACCATTATATCGTATCGATTCTCGTCAGTACGAAGCTAGTCTTGCTAATGCAGAAGCGCAAGCTGCTCAAGCTAATGCGACTTACAAAAATGCTGAAGTAGATCTTAATCGTTATGAAACATTGGCGCAACAAGACGCGATTGCGCAACAACGTGTAGATACACAACGCAGTACTACAGAACAAGCTAAGGCAGCATATGAAGCATATCAAGCATCTGTAAAAATTGCTCAAGATAACTTGGGTGACACAATAGTATATGCACCATATTCCGGTACATTACGTATGGACGATATTGATATGGGCGCATTTGTACAAGCTGGTTCTACAACTTTAGTTACAATTGACTCCATTGATCCTATTTTTGTTGAATTTAGCATGACTGAAGAAGAATATCTTGACTTCATGAAAAATCCAACTGGCGATGATTCTAATGGTCCAAATATTCAGTTAAAACTCGCTGATGGTGATACTTATAACCAATTTGGTACTATTGTTCAAGCAGCAAAAAGTCTTGACCAATCAACAGGTAAGCTTTTGTTGAAAGCTTCCTTCCCAAATCCTGATCATTTGTTATTGCCAAATATGTTTGCTACAGTGATTTCTCCTGGTCAAAAACTCAAAGATGCTATTCTTGTTCCTAGTCGTGCCATTCTTCAAATCATGGATAAAAACTTTATCTATGTTGTAAATGCTGATGGTGTAGTAGAACAAAAAAGTGTTGAAGTTGGCGGTACAAGTGGTAGCGATACAATTATTAAAGCCGGTTTAGCACCTGGAGACACAATCATCGTTGATGGCTTAACTAAGGTTAAAAACGGTGTGAAGGTTAATGCTAAATTGCTTTCAAAAGAACAATTAAAAGCTACAAAATAGAAGGGGGCTAGATCGTGTCGAAATTCTTTATTAATCGACCTATCTTTGCCATTGTAATAGCCATTGTTATTACCTTGGTAGGTCTCATTTCTATGATGAACCTTCCGATAGCTCGATATCCACAAATTTCTCCACCTACAGTTCGTGTAAACACTGCCTATACAGGTGCAACGGCTCAAGTTGTTAATGATACGGTAGCCAGTGTTATTGAAACACAAATCGTAGGCGTACAAGATATGGACTATATGACATCTAGTAGCTCTAGTAATGGTAGTTACTCTTTGACTGTTCAGTTCAATCAAGGCACAGATGCGGATATGGATACGGTTAATACACAAAACCGTGTACAAGCAGCACTTGCTCAATTGCCTGCAGAGGTACAAGCAGTTGGTGTTACAACTACTAAATCTTCTGGTGATATGGCTATGGTATTCTCCTTGAACTCACCTGATGGTACTTATGATTCTACATTCTTAAAGAACTATGCTACCAACTATATGATGGATGCTATTAAAGCCATTAAGGGTGTCGGTTCTGTACAAGAGTTCGGTTCTGACTATGCTATGCGCATTTGGTTAGATCCTGCGAAGATGCAAAATCTTGGTGTTACCATTTCTGAAGTAACAGCAGCTATTAAGGGACAAAACTTACAGGCTGCGGCAGGTACAGTTGGTCAAAATCCTACTAATGGGGAACAAGCATTTCAATATCCTATCAAAATTGAAGGTCGTCTTGTGACACCTGAACAATTTGGTAACATTGCTATTAAAAGCTCTAATGGTAAGGTATTGCATCTAAAAGATGTTGCTCGTATTCAAATTGGTGCTAAAGGATATGACTTTATTGCTAAGTCCGCGCATAAAGAGGTAGCAGGTTTTGCTATTTCCTTACAAAATGATGCGAATGCATTAGAAACTATTGCGAATGTTAAGAAGGTACTAGATGAACAATCTAAATCTTTCCCACCAGATATGCAATATAACGTGGTTGTAGATAATACTAAATTCGTAAGTGCTTCCATTAATGAGGTAGAGCATACATTTGTAGAAGCATTGTTACTCGTTCTTATCGTAGTATATGTGTTCCTACAATCTTGGAGATCTACGATCATTCCTATGATTGCCGTACCAGTATCCTTGCTTGGTACATTTGGGGCTTTCGTATTACTTGATTTCTCTATCAATACGTTAACATTATTCGCCATGGTATTGGCTATTGGCCTCGTTGTTGACGATGCTATCGTAGTAGTAGAAGCGGTAGAGTATGAATTAAAATATAATGGCTTACCTCCGAAAGAGGCGGCTATTAAAGCGATGGAAAATGTACAAGGCCCTGTAATTGGTATCGCCTTTGTATTGGTAGCTGTATTCGTACCAGTTGCCTTCATGGGTGGTATGACAGGTATTCTTTACAAACAGTTTGCATTAACAATCGCTGTATCTGTTGTTATTTCTGCGATTATCGCCCTTGTATTAACACCAGCACTATGTGCTACGATGTTAAAACCTCACACGTCAAAAGAACGCGAAGACTGGGTACATCGTCAGTTAAACAAATTCAATGCAGGCCTAGAACGTTTCAGCAATTGGTATGGTATCCAATTGGCTCGTTTAAGCCATCGTTTGAGCTTAACTGTTATTGCATTATTAATTTTTGCTGGTGGTACAGGTTTAGTATTCCACTTCTTACCAACATCCTTTGTACCTGCAGAGGATAGTGGTTACTACATGATTGCCGTTAATGAGCCACCTGGTGCTACATCTGAACGTACTATGGCAACCCTTGAAAAAATTGCATCTTTCTTAGAAGGGAAGAATGATCCTGAAAAGCCTAAAGATGAGCAATTATTCCAAGAGGTATTTACTGTAGCAGGCTTTGACCTCTTAGGGGGCGGCCAAAAATCTAGTGCAGGTGTAATCTTCGCTACTATGTCCGACTGGAAGTATCGTACAACACAAGCTACATCTATCAACGCCATGGTTGGTCAAACATTTGGCTTTGCTGCACAAGGCGTACCAGAAGCAACAGTTATTGCCATGAATCCACCATCTATTCCAGGTCTTGGTACTACTGGTGGTTTCAGCATGTATATCATCAATAAAGCTGGTGACAGCCCTCAAGTTATGGCGGAACGTGCTAATGAATTCTTAGCAGAAGCTCGTAAGAGTCCAGCAATTCAATCTATTTACACTACCTTTGATACATCTACACCATCCTTACAATTTGATGTGAATCGTGAAAAAGCGGCTCAAGATGGTGTGGCATTAGCTGATATCTTTACTACATTGCAAGGTTTCTATGGTAGTATTCAAGTCAATGACTTCACTACATATGGTAAAAACTATAAAGTAGTAGTGCAAGCTGAAGACGCTTACCGTCAAAATGCAGAACAGCTTAATATGCTAGCTGTTCGTAATAGCAAGGGCCTTATGGTTCCAGTTTCTAACTATATTACGAAGGAACAAACAGGCACACCATCTAGTATTACTCGTTTTGATAATGCAATGGCTGTACAAATCGGTGGTTCTCAAGCGAATGGTTACTCCTCTGGTGATGCGATTAATGCATTGAAAGAGGCGGCAGCTAAAACTTTACCAGCCGGTTATACATATGACTGGGCAGGTCAATCTCGTGAAGAGTTGAAAGCTGGTTCTCAAACCATCATGATTCTTGGTTTAGGTCTAGTATTTGTATTCTTAATCTTGGCCGCCCTGTATGAATCTTGGAAGGTTCCATTTGCCGTATTGTTCTCCGTACCATCTGGTATGATTGGTGCTTCTTTAGTTCCATTCTTGTTGAACTTTACAGGTAGATATTCCTTAGCTAATGATATTTACATCCTGACCATCTACGAGCGCACCCCCGACTTCTCCAAAGTCACCGTAACC
>NZ_CALJSP010000026.1:0-5699 GCF_937975875.1 Veillonella dispar
AAATTAGAGATTAGGGTATTGTAAAATTAGTTATAGGCTATTAGTAAAACTAGTTATTAGTTAGATTTTGCACGACTTACTACTTTAGCCATGAATTTTTCGTTATTAATAACAAATCGTTCATGAGTTCCGCGACCAATGATACCGACACCATCAGATGCTTCAATATCAAAAGTTATTTTACGCCCTTCTATAGCGCTAACTGTAGCTTTAGCAGTTACTGTTGCACCAAGTGGAGTAGGTGCTTCATGAGTGATGGATAAAGCAATACCTACAGTGCCTTCACCTTCTTCTAAATATGGTTGTACTGCTGCTTGTGCTGCTTCTTCCATCAAAGCGCACATGGCTGGAGTGGCAAAGACCTCTAAAGAACCGGACTTCATTGTTTTTGCAATATTGGATTCTGTAACTGTTACAGTTGCCGTAGCTGTTTGACCTGCTGATACCATAATATACCTTCTTTCATTAAGAAAATTCTCGTTATAATAGTATTATACATCTTTCTATAATTTTTATGCTAATGTAATAATACATATTTATAGATACTACCAGTTAAAAATAATTACTTTTAACTGGTAGTATCTATAAAAGTAACCCATATAAGTTCTAATAATAATATTTTTAACTGGTAGTAATCGAAAAAATGGAATATATAGGTTTATTATCGAATATAGACAGATTGTTAATTAGAATAGAATTAAAGAAGGGGGAACTATATATAACAGTTCTATAGAATCCGTGATATAATGGAACTAGTTTTTTATAAAACGAGGTATATATGAGTACAAGAAAATTAAAGCCTTCTGGTGAAGGTTGGGTACAGTTAATAGCAGGCATTGGTTTTGTCATTCTATTAATTGCCATCCATATAGTAGATCCTACATTTTATCCAACTATGTGGCATTTAGCGACTAGTGGATCCATGGATGAAATAGAAGAGTATATTCAAGGCTTTGGTCCTATGGCCATGGTCGTTAGTATGCTTCTTGATATTTTTGTTAATGCTGTTGGTTTCTTACCATCTATCTTTATATCTACCGCAAACGGTCTAGTGTTTGGTATGTGGCCAGGCATAATTATTTCTTGGCTTGCAGAAACAATTGGCGTAGTCATTAGCTTTTATATTATGCGTTACTTCTTACGTGATACAGCGGATAAGCTCATTGCTAAGAGTACGGTATTGATGAAAGTAGATGATTTCTCTGGTAAAAATGGTTTTGTGGTTATGTTATTTGCACGATCCTTACCATACTTCCCATCTGGTGTTATTACGGCACTAGGTGCTATTAGTAAAATTAAACCGAGAGACTACATCTTAGCAAATTTAATTGGTAAATTCCCATCTACAGCTCTTGAAGTTGCTATCGGTACAGATATTGTAAATTTCCAAGAAAATATGGGGCGATTAGGAATTATTGTTCTTGTTGCAGGTGTTGTATACTTCATTCTTTGGAAAGTATATAAGAACTATATTAATAAGAAGAATGCTGAACAAGAACATGATCCTAATGCGTAATTTTTTAACGTAGTAATATTTTTAACTTAGTATATATGAAAGAGGCGATTGTATGAGTTTTTCTCTTCCTGAACGTGTCACTTTAAAAGGTCCAAATTTTATTCGCGAAGTATTTGAACGTGGTGTAGGCGTAGAAGGTTTTATCAGCTTTGGTATTGGCAATCCAGCGCCAGAAGCGATTCCTGTGGAAATCATTGAAAAGGCATTCGATGAAGTAGTTCACTCTAATCCAATGAGTTTATTACAATATGGCCCAATGCAAGGTGATGCACGTTTAGCGGAATTGACATTAGATCGTCTTGTAAAAGCACATAAGATGAATCCAGAAGGCCAAGGCCTTATTATTTCTAATGGTGCAGGTCAACTATTAGGTCTTGTACCAATTACTGTATTGGAACCTGGTGACGAAGTATATATGGATGAATTTACTTTCACAAGTGCCATCAATTCTGTACGCAACATGGGCGGTAAAGCATTAGGCATTAAGACTGATGAGTACGGCATGATTCCTAGTGAATTAGAAAAAGCCGCTCAGTCTGGTAAGGGTAAATATATTTATCTCATTCCGAATTTCCAAAATCCTACAGGTATTACAATGCCATTGGAACGCCGTAAAGAAATTTACGCTATTGCCTCTAAATATGATTTATTCATCTATGAAGATGATCCATATGGTGAAATTCGTTTTGCTGGTGAATACATTCCAACATTTAAATCTTTTGATACCGAAAATCGTGTTCTCTATGCTGGTTCTTATTCGAAGACATTATCTGCAGGTTTACGTGTAGGTTTCCTATTTGGCCCAGAGAAGGTAATCGAAGCTATCCAAGCTTTAAAGAATAATACAGCTGGTCAAATGCCATTAGTTACACAAAAGGTGGTAGCTAAAGTTCTTGATACAATCGATTATGATGCACATTTAGAAAATGTACGTAAAGTATATAAGACTAAATGTGATGCTTTGCTTGATGCATTTAATAAGTATGCAAGTTCTAAGGTTAAGTTAACTCAGCCTACAGGTGGTATGTTCGCATGGATGACGATGCCTGAGGATGTAGATTGTGACGAATTCTTCGAAACGTGTATGAATCGCAATGTAGGGATCATTAAGTGTGGTGCTTTTGCTGCTGATGGTGCAGGGGAAGGACATGCATTCCGCTTAAGCTATACAGTACCAACAGTAGAAGAAATCACAAAGGGCATGGAAATTCTCGGTGCCTTAACTAAAGAGTTCTGTGGCGAGTAATATATTGATAAAGTTTGATATGACATGATACAATGTAACAGTAGATACATTGTATCTACCATATAGAGAAAAAGTTTTACATATAGATGTGAGGTAGTTCCTCAAAGAAAGTAGGTGTTTACTATGGGTTGCGGTAGCAGCAGTGATTGTGGCGGATGCCCATCTAAATCTTCTGGTTGCGGTGGCGGCGCTCCTCAACAACCTCAAGATCTTACAGCTCCATTACACGAGCTTAGTTCTGTTAAACATGTAATCGGCGTAGTATCCGGTAAAGGTGGCGTAGGTAAATCCTCCGTTACAAGCTTAATGGCTATTACTATGGCGCGTAAAGGTTACAAAGTTGGTATCCTCGATGCAGATATTACAGGTCCTTCTATTCCTAAAATGTTTGGTATCAAGGAAAAAGCATATGCTGACGAAATTGGTATGTATCCTGTAAAATCTAAAGGCGGCATTGACGTTATGTCTGTTAACCTCCTTTTGGAAAACGATACAGATCCTGTTTTATGGCGTGGTCCTATTTTAGGCAATGTGGTAAAACAATTCTATAGTGATGTTATTTGGAAAGACATCGATTATTTATTCGTTGATATGCCGCCAGGAACAGGTGACGTAGCAATTACTGTATATCAATCTTTGAAATTGGATGGTATCATCATTGTTACATCTCCTCAAGACTTGGTATCCATGATTGTTGAAAAAGCAGTTAAGATGGCTGATTTAATGCAAGTGCCTATTATTGGTGTAGTGGAAAACTACTCTTACTTCCATTGCCCAGATAATGGTAAGGATTATCAAATCTTTGGTGAAAGCCACATTGAAGAAATCCTTCAAAAATACGGTCTATTATTGTTGAATCGTTTGCCAATTGATCCAACTATTGCAAATCTTTGTGATAAAGGTGATATTGAAGCTATCGAGAAAACAAACTTAGAAAACGTATCTTTACCAGAATAGGATTTATATGTTAATGAAAGCTGTGCATACCTCGTGATGCACAGCTTTTTCTCATTTCTTTTTATGGTGTAATATATTATATTTAGCTTAGGAAGAAATAACTATATATCTCACTTCACATACTACTGATATATACTGAAGACACCGTAGGATAGGGGCTTACTGTGTGTGTGATAGCCACCTTGCGATGCCTTGGTATTTCAGCAGTTATATATTTTAGTTTTTTCCTATGTAGGAGGTATGTGTATGAAAAAACTGTTAAACTGGATTATTCCAGCGGTCTTTGGTATAGGCCTATGGTTTATTCCGACACCAGAGGGGTTAACACCTCAATCTTGGCATTTATTCGCCATTTTTGTGGCTACAATCGTAGGCTTTATTACTCAGCCATTACCGATTGGTGGCGTATCCATCGTTGTGATTACTGTAGCAGCTTTGACTGGTACTTTGAAAATTGGTGAAGCTATCTCCGGTTTTGCTAACTCTGCTATTTGGTTAATCGTAGGTGCGTTCTTATTCTCTCGTGGCTTTATTAAAACTGGTTTGGGGAAACGTATTGCATATAATTTGATTGCTGCTTTTGGTAGTAGCTCCTTACGTTTAGCTTATGCATTAGCTTTATCTGATCTAATTTTGGCTCCAGCAACTCCATCTAACACAGCTCGTGTAGGTGGTGTTATTATGCCGATTACTACTAGCTTGGCAAAAGCATTTGGTTCTGAACCTCAAGATGGTCCTCGTAAAATTGGTTCCTTCTTGATGCAATCCATTTATCAAGTTAATACGATTACATCTGCTATGTTCCAAACATCTATGGCTGGTAACACATTGGTTGCAGCATTGGCGCTTCAATCCTTTGGCATCGGTATTACATGGGGTGACTGGGCTATGGCAGCTATCGTACCTGGTATCATTGCATTGATCATTATGCCGTACTTTATTTATAAAGTTTACCCACCTGAAATTAAAGATGCTCGTGAAGCACAACAAATGATTAAAGAAGAGTTAAAAGGCCTTGGTAAAATGTCCTTCCAAGAATGGGTTATGTTAGGCGTATTTATTTTAGCTTTAGTTTTATGGGCTACTTCTCAGTTTACTAAAATCGATGCTACAACTGTTGCATTTTTAGGCATCTCTATTTTGCTTGCTACAAGCGTTCTTGTTTGGGATGATGTTAAAAGTGAAAAAGGTGCTTGGGATACATTAGTTTGGATGGGTACTTTAATGGGCTTTGCAGGCTTCTTGTCCAAATTAGGTTTCATCAAATGGGCAACAGTACTTGTAGGTGGTTATATTCCAGAAGGATCTTGGATTATTGCCTTCGTTATAGCTGTACTTATTAATACATATTCCCACTATGTATTCGCATCTTTAACTGCACATATTTCTGCAATGTTCGTAGCATTCTCTGCAATTGCTATTTCTGCAGGTGCACCACCAATGTTAACATTGTTGATGATTGCATTCACATCTAACTTGTGTATGTCTTTAACTCACTATGCAGCAGGTCCATCTCCAGTAATCTTTAATACTGGTTATGTTCCTCAAAATACATGGTGGAAACTTGGTTTCTTTGCATCCGTAATCAACTTGATTATCTTTATGGGACTTGGTTCTGTATGGATGAAAGCTATCGGTATGTGGTAAGAACTGAAAACGATAAAATAATATACTTGTAATACATAAAAACTTTAGATTTTAGAGTTGTTTTGATATGTAGTTACAAAATATACGGAAAGCCGTCCCGTTTGGGACGGCTTTTTTGTGATAAAATAAGTGTAGTTAATATATTATTAATGTATATGTTGTAAAATTATACGTAAATGAACTATTCATGGTGAATATACGAATAGCATCATTATTTTACATAGGAGGAATCTATGAAATTTAATAATGAACAGTTATTGAAATATATTGGTGCTTGTACATCTCCGTATCATACAGTAGATACAAGTTTACAAATGTTATTGGATTCAGGTT
>NZ_CALJSP010000027.1:0-3881 GCF_937975875.1 Veillonella dispar
TACACATGTACGATGGTATGCATCAAAGGCTTCATTGTACGCAGAAATAGGTAAGATATCAAGGTTTTTCCAAACTTCACGGCGCTCAGCTGGAGCTAACGCTGTAATTGTTTTATATTCGCCAGGCAATGCACGGCTCAAATCTTCTAATAGAACATCTGCCAAGTCATTAGCCACTTCTTTTAAGGAACGACCTTCTTCAGGGATGTTGAAAGCTTTACATACTGTGCGAATTTTTTCTTCCCCTAAAATTGGAATATCCAATTGATCGTTAGCAGCAGCTTTCAAAGAAATCAAGATTTCTCGAGCATGCGCACCATGTTGTGTTAAGCCACCTGCAGCAGCACGTGTCATATTACGAGCTACGATAAGGTCAGCATCAGCACCGCAGACACCACGAGGGCTCTTAGGTGTAATTTTACATGGACCCATGAAGCAAACACGACAACATACGCCAGCAATACCAAAAGTACATTGTGGTTGTTGTTTATCGAAACGGTCAAATACTGTATCGCAACCAATTTGCTCCATGCGAAGAATCATTTCGCGTACAGCTGGATCTGGTGTTTGTTCGATAACATCTTGTTTTGTAGGCCAAGTTTTACGATACTCAGCAACGGCTTTCATGTAATCGTTTACGCCATGTTCATGAGGTACCCCTGGTTCATGAGTGTGTGGCACCCATTTATCCGTTGGCAACGCTTTACCATGACTATGGTCATGGTCATGATGATGATCATGGTCGTGATCGTGATGGTGACCGCCACAATGGCAGTGGTCATGGTCATGGTGATGATGGTCATGATCATGATGGTGATGATGTTCGCCATGGCTGTGGTCATGGGTGTTTTTGTTTTCCACATCTTTATTCATAATAAACCTCCTAGGGGCCTACGTAGGCCAACTAACAATAATAAGAAAACATATTCTACTTTTATTTTATTTTTTAAATCCACCACACTTGTGGGTTTTAAATCCTATCTCCTAAATATGTTTTAACCTTATTTAAGTATATTTTCTGAAAGGACATTTGTCAATTATTTTTTGAGAATTTTTTGACTCATTTGCTTCAAAGAACATTGTAATTGCTATATTTATCAAATTCGATATTTTCAGTTTTCTTTCACAAAGCAAAAGAGGTTAATTCCTGTAAACTTAGGGAATTAACCTCTTTTATCTATAGAATACTATATTTATATATTGTTTTATATGAATTATTATTTGCAAACAGTACTTAATACTCTAACATTCCATCTGTATAATTTATAAGAATTGTTGCATAACTTGAGCCACTTCAGGCAAATGGAATCGCTTTGCTCTATCTGATCTCGCTACAAGAACTAATTGACGGAAACATAGTTTCGATGCTAAAGGATAGAATTTAACTTTATCATCATCGCCCTTACTATTTAATGTACTTGGCAAGAAAGTAATACCATAATCATCTTCTACCAGGGATCTACAAGTGTCAAGATTTTCAGAGCCAATAACCGCTTTAGGCACAAAGGATTCAGCCTGACATAGACGATTTACCAAGGTTCGCAACTTAAGGCCTTCTCTTATGAGAATAAAAGGAAAAGACCCAAATGGTGCTATCTCATGTATTCCATTCGGTGTCATGAGCGAGTCAGCAATAGCTATAGCTTTTTTATTCTCTACACTAACAGCTAATAAAATTTGCTCATCTAACACAGGATAACTTTCAAGGGCCTGAGAGTAGATTGGTGTTGGGAATAGACCTACATCAACCAATCCATCACAAATTTGTTGCTCCAAAAAATGGGACTCCCCTTCTACTACGTGAAATTCCCAGGATGGCTCAATTTGTTGAAAGCTCTTTAATGTTTTTCCCAACATATGGTGACCATAGAATTGAGATAATCCAATACGCACATGATAAGCCGCATCAGACCCTTGATTAATGATCGACTGCGTTAAAGCCTCTACCTTTCCTACTAAAGGCATACCCTCTTTAGCAATTTATAAGGCTGCAGCGGTGGGTACAACCTTTGTCCGATCTCGAGCAAATAAAGGCACCCCTAATTCAGCCTCAATGCGACGAATACTTTGACTCAATGCAGGTTGAGAGATATATAGTTTTTTAGACGCCTTTGAAAATGATGCCATCTCAACGATGGTACTTATATATTTAATATCCTTTATATCCATAAAAACACCTTATAACAAAACATTATTGATTTATCATAAGTATATATTACCACAAAAGAAAGAGCCCTCCACAAGGAGGGCCTTTTATTTGAGCAGTTAGACAATCTCAATATTATATTGAGGATTTAATAAATTTTGAGACTACATTAGAGTTTTCAATACATCCAATACTTCTCGGGGCAATTCGTTTTTATGACCAATAAGTTTTTCTACATAGTCATAGCGGAACTCGAACGCTTTGTGTAATTGGTGATGGTATTCACGCACTTGGAATGGTGGTTCAAAACCAGGAACCTCAACATAAGAGAGGTTTTCATATTTATAGAATGGTTTGAAGTCCAATGTACCTTCTACCAAACGTTCCAATAAATCAAGAGTTACCTCTTTAGGAATTTTGTCTTCCAAGAAGAAGCCTGTATTCATAATGTAGCATTGTACGCCACATTCAGAGAATAGTTTTTTGTAGCTTTCATAGTCACGAACCAATGGATATGTACGGAATGGATTTGCATATGGTTCGATAACAAGTGCATTTGGATCAACGTGAGCATCCAGTTTTTCAGCAGTAGAACGACGTGTCGCTAGTGTTGCGCCCATTGTAGATGCCAAAACAGGGTCATTAATTTTAAGGATTGGTGGCAACGTTTTATCCTTCATAAGCCATACAATGGCATTAACTGGTTGATCTACGTAGTTTACACGATTATCTGTCCAGAATTGAGATTTAATAGCGCGACCATTATTATTACGCACATCTTCTGCCAACACAACCTTATGGCCATCCTCATCCATAGTTACGCCAACATTTTGTAGAGTCAACAAGAATTCATTAGCAGGATGTTCCACAGGATAGTCTTGCATTTTGTCAAAATATGTAGGTTCAAGAGCAATAGAACTCAAGTCATTAGTATTGATGATATACGCATCGTCATGCAAGATAGAAATATCATAACGACCATCATGCTTTTCATGAGTTAATGTGGATTTACCAGAACCGGACAAGCCAAATACACCGATTGTATAGCTTTTACCATTGTCAAGATTGTAACGTTTCATACCACCGTGGCATGCTACATAGTCGAAGCGGTTCGCCAAGGACCACGCCAATGTAAGGGTACCTTTTTTATGCTCACCGAAGTAACGCATACCAAGAATCATAGCGCAGTTATGAGCTGGATCAAAAATAGCAAGCCCACCTGGATGACCTGGTACCACATAGTCAGGATCAGAATAGATATAAATGTCGCCTTCTGGAATTTCTACACTATCATTGTAGAATTCTTTTACTGCTGCATCAAAGAACTTGAAGTTCATGATCCAAGAATACAAAATGGATGCATGGTCTTTCGGAATCATCAAATGCGCACGAGCTGTGAACTTTTTATCAAGACCTACGATAGTATCAGCAGAAATCCATTCTTTACCGCGGCTATCATAGACTGCATCACGTGCAATATTAGCAAGTTCCACTTCGTCAATGCCTTCATCGCCAATAATGCGACGAGCTTTTGCATAACGGCCTGTAGTTTTACCATCGTTTGTAACAAGTACCTTTGCATCAGCTGGCAAACCTTGCTCGCATGGTTTATATACAGGCATATCGAGGACGATAACGCCAGGTTCTTCAGTGGCAAATTGGTACGCTTGTGCCACAGATGTAATAGGCGTTACATTGTTTCCATAAAATGCAGTTTCAATAGTACTGCGCATCT
>NZ_CALJSP010000028.1:0-2172 GCF_937975875.1 Veillonella dispar
GAAGAAGCTAAGGTTACTATTCCAAGTTGTACCGAATTTATGATGAACACCTATGCTCCATTCATGACCTGTTTCAGGTTTCAAGTTGCGGTTGCCATTGAAACCATCAAATAATTGGTATGGTGTAGGTGCCAAGAAGTACTCTTTATACGCAGCATACACATTTGTCTTCTCATTTACATCATAGCCAAGGCTGATGGATGGAGATGTATGTGTACCGAAGGAAGAGTGATGGTCAATGCGGATACCAGGTGTTACAGTCCACTTAGGTGCGAATTTCCATTCATCTTGAATATAGTAAGATGCGTTCGTAAGTTTTACGCCACCCATGTTAACCACTTTATCTTGACGCCAATCGAAGCCACCTACTACAGTATGATCTTTAGCTTTATATGTCACTTGATCGCCGATACCGCGAGTTTTTACATCTGTTGGGTAATGATCATATTCTGTTTTATAGTGATTGTTCATCACATAGAATTGATGGCTCCAGCGGTCGCTGATTTTGTTATTCCAAATAGCACGTAAGGAATCATTTGCTTCATGACCATAACGGATATGGTTTAGAGCACCCAAATGGTCAGAGTACATAACATCGCCACGGTATGTATCGTAGGAAATTTTTACATCATTTTTATCATTGATTTTGTTACCTACCATGAAGGATGCATTATGGCTGTTACCATGTTGAGGAATGCGCACGCCATGACCATCTTTATAGGAACCGATGATATCCTTTTGTACGCCTACACGCCAGTACCAATTATTTTTACTACCTTCATTAGTAATAGCGTATTGCTCTAAATCGTTGCTACCGCCCATAATGCGAAGTTTAGTTTGAACGCCTTGTTCAGGTTTAGCAGTGATTACGTTAACTACACCACCGATGGCACCGGAGCCATACAATGTAGAACCTGCACCACGTTGTACTTCAACGCGATCAATACTAGACATGTCTTTTAAAATTGTCATTGGTGGATTCACACCTGCAGCACCCATGTTAATGCCATCTACCAAGTATAATACTTGGTCAGAACCATTAATACGGAACGCATTAGAGTTTGTGTAACCTACGCCACCACCGTATGTATTGATGTCTACGCCTGGTACGATACGCAATGCTTCATTCATGTTAGTTGCATGACGTTCGCGGATATCATCGCCTGTTACTACGCCTACGCTAGCTGGTACCTCTGAAAGTTGTTGTTCACTACGTGTTGCAGTAACAACAATGGTATGCGTTTCCTTCGCATCACCTGCATCGGCCGCTAATACTTGGGTTGCACTCAATGTACTACCAAATACCAGGGCTAACCCTACATACATGGATAATCGTTTCATTTTAGATACTTTCATAAAAAACCTCCACACACATAAATCACATACTATATATATTTTGTGCCATAGAAACCATTGCACGAGTCATAAATTGAGAATAACTCATGACCTGCGAGGAATCTACGAGATACACACGACGATTGGCGATGGCCTTAACACCTTGCAAAGCAGGATCAGAATAAAGCTGTTCCGCAGATGCTGGCGTAGTGCCATCCGAAGTATAGGCCACAGATGGGATGATAATAATATCTGGATTCACCTTAATTAAATCCTCTCTCGTCCCATTATCAAAGGGGCCCAAACCTACTTGGGCGGCAGCATTGGTCACCTTCAAATACTTACACATATCATCAAAGGTTGACCCCTTACCGCCTGTTAAACCAAACTGGGAATAAAACGCTACTAGAGGACGCTCGCCACTATGCTTATTTGCTATTTCTTCTACAGTTTTCAAATCTGCATCCATACTAGCAATCATGGATTCATCAGAGGCATGTAAAAGCCCTGCAATCTCATGAATAGTAGCCTTTGCTTCCTCTACCGTAGTAGGCGTCTTATACACATATACTGGAATTTGCATATTACGCATTTCCCCAATTGCATCGGGAGACATCCAATTGGGTACTAATACTAAATCTGGCTGTACAGAGAGCATGGACTCAGCAGATGCTTTCACATGTTTCTCTACCTTAGCCGACGCTTCAGGTACATTATTAGGTACCGTACCAACCGCAGCTACGCGACTTGGATCGACCAAGGACAACACGATATCCTCTGTACTTGCCGCAATAGGAACGATACGCTTTGGCTCATTAGGCACTGTAACAACCGTGC
>NZ_CALJSP010000029.1:0-6366 GCF_937975875.1 Veillonella dispar
TGGATGTAAAGCTGAGTGTTACGCGCAATACGTGCAGAGAAGTCCGTAGGCAACGCAATGGCTTCATCAAGCGCATTCGTATGTAGAGATTGCGTATGGCCCAATGCAGCACCCATTGCTTCCATACATGTACGAGCTACGTTGTTGAATGGATCTTGTTCTGTTAAGGACCAACCAGATGTTTGACTATGTGTACGAAGAGCCATGGATTTAGGATTTTCAGAACCGAAGCTCTTAATAATCTTAGCCCACAACATACGTGCAGCACGCATTTTTGCTACTTCCATGAAGTAGTTTTTACCGATTGCCCAGAAGAAGGACAACCGTGGAGCGAATTTATCTACGTGAAGGCCTGCATTTACACCGGTACGGATGTATTCAAGACCATCGGCCAAGGTGTAACCTAATTCGATATCTGCAGTAGCGCCTGCTTCTTGCATATGGTAGCCAGAAATGGAGATACTGTTGAACTTAGGCATGTACTGGGATGTGTACGCAAAGATATCACCGATGATGCGCATGGACGTAGCTGGAGGGTAAATATAGGTGTTACGTACCATGAATTCTTTCAAGATATCATTTTGGATCGTACCAGCCATAACCTTTTTATCAACGCCTTGTTCTTCACCAGCTAGGATGTAGAACGCCATGACAGGCAATACGGCGCCGTTCATTGTCATGGATACGGACATTTGGTCGAGAGGAATACCGGAGAATAAAATTTCCATATCGAGGATGGAGTCTACCGCAACGCCCGCTTTACCAACATCACCTACTACGCGAGGATGGTCGGAGTCGTAACCACGATGTGTGGCAAGGTCAAAGGCGATAGACAAACCTTTTTGGCCCGCTGCCAAGTTACGACGGTAGAATGCATTGGATTCTTCGGCTGTGGAGAAACCAGCGTACTGACGTACTGTCCAAGGACGAGTTACGTACATTGTGGAATAAGGTCCACGCAAGAATGGAGGTACACCAGCCATGTAATCAAGGTGTGTCATTCCTTCATAATCCATCTCTGTGTAGAGAGGTTTTAGTTGGATTTGCTCCATTGTCGTATTATATAAATCTTCAAAGCTTTTTCCTGTTTCTTTTTGAAGTTCAGCAAGCCATGCATCGCGAGATGTTGCTGTCTGAGATCCCAAGCCAAGAGAGGAGAAGTCTGGATTTTTAAACATGAGCTCACATCCCTTTCTTATCTTGTAACGTATGTAAGATTTCGTAGCAATTTGCACGAACGGAAATGAAGTCGTCTACGCCAGCTTCACGGTATACAGGCTCAAGGTCCTTAGGAGGCGCCCCTGCCAAAATAACTGTTACATTCGGCATAGTTTCTTTCAACTCTTTAGCGAGTGGTGGTACTAATTCTGGATATGTATCATCTGTGGAACAGATAACGACAACATCGGCACCACTTTCACGAGCAGCCTTCGCCGCATCAGCCGTTGTTTCATGTCCATCATTTTTAATAACTTCAAAAGCACCTACTTCGAAGAAGCCTGTGGAGAAGTCCGCACGAGGTTTATGTTGAGGGATTGGGCCCATATTAGCCAAGAATACCTTCACATTGTCTTTCGTACGTTGTTTATACGCTTCCGTGCGCATGCGAAGGGCTTCGAATTGTTCAGTCCAGCGATGTGCTGTAATTGGTTCGATTGTTTCAGAAGCAATATCGCCGGCATCTAAAGCCTTACGGATTTGGCGGATTGTCAATTTTTGTAATGCACCAAGCTCAATAAGTCCAATCAACGCGCCTGGTTCTGTTGTACTTGCTTCTAGAGTAGCCTGTGCTTTCACAACCGCATCAGCCTCTGCACCTGCCAAGTACTCATCGATTTGAGCAGCTCGTTTTTGACGCAATGTTTCTTGATTTTCTGGTTTTGGATCAAGCAATTCTTCCGTCATATTCGCATACATGTTGTTACCAACAGCTACGTCCTTACGGAATGCAAGGTTCTTGAAACGTTCATCGAGGATGGCTTTCACTTGAGCTTGAGGATAGCCTTCTTTCAACGCTGCAATAATGCCGCCTTTAGCTTCGATGGTTTGGAACTCAGCCCAGATTTTTTCACAGAGTTCAGCAGCCAATGTTTCCACATACCAGGAACCGCCTACAGGGTCCACAGGTTGACGCAACTCGAATTCAGTTTGCAACATAACTTGGATGTTACGAGCAATACGGCGAGAGAAATCGTCCGCTTTGCGAATTGGTTGGTCAAATGGAGATACTTCAAGGCTGTTCAAACCGCCTACAACGCCAGAGAATGCTTGTGTTGTATTGCGCAACAAGTTTACATATGGGTCGTATACAGTTTTTGTGAAAGCAGATGTTCTGCCGTGTACATGAACGGCGCGGTCCGCTTCTTCGGCACCGAAAGCTTCCATAATGCGAGCCCAAAGTACGCGCAAGGCACGTAATTTAGCAATTTCCATAAAGAAGTTAGCACCTAAGGAGAATGTGAACATCATGCTCTTCGCAATGGTGTGAATATCGATGTTGCGTTGTGCTAATTGACGCACGTAGCATACAGCCGTTGCCAATGCATAAGCAACCTCTTGCACATCGTTAGAGCCGCCATTAGCGTATACATCGCCGGATACAAGCACTGTTTTAAGCTCTGGAGCTTGCTCTTTAGCCCATACAACAGTATGTGCCATTTCATCAAAGGCTGTATCTAAGGAAATGTGCAAAGCACCGTCTTTCGCCAAAACACCGATAGGGTCGGCACCAACGAGACCTTTCAAGTCAGACGTTTGTTTTTTAGCGCCTTTCACTGTAGCCGCTAACATGCCAAGCAAGATGGCTGCAGAAGCACCAGTTTCAATGTACAAAGGATTTTCCTTCAAATTGAAGCGGTCAATCAATTGTTTGCAGTCATCCATGGTGGATACAGATGTACCACCAACGCCAACAGATGCGCCTACTTGCACGTCTTGATCATGACGTGTTGCTTCATCTAGGCGGATGTTGTGAATGGTGCCACCTTTTACAATCTCGTATAAACTTGCATGATTAGCATCTTTAGGCAAAGAGTCATCTACATATTGGGATACACCCCAAGAGTCTTTAATATAACCACTTGCCTTAGTGCCACGTAGGAACTCACCTGCCCCAGGGTATACGCCCTTAGGAATTGCTTCTGCATGCAATGCAGGTGTGTAAATCGGCTGCAACGTAATACCTTCATAGGTTTTCGTGAACATCTTCTTATGGAAGTCGCCACCCTTTAACGCCTTTTCAACCTCTGCCTGCCATTGTTCATACGTAGGTTTCTCAAATTCATCAAAGGATACAGGAGCTAATAGATCGCGTTCAGCATCCTTTGAAGTCTTTTTGTCAGACATATATGTGCCTCCTTTTCAACTCGAAACCATACCGAGAAACAGCGCACCGTACCTACAAATGTTATGCTTATACACCACCAAAGCTTTCCTATCTATGGATCACATCAACCTCAAATCTGTGTCCATCAGTTTACTAACAATAAAGCCTGATGTATATGCTCAACAGTCACTTTCAAGGGCAATAAAAAAACGTGCCACCCAAAAGTGACACGTAAGGTTCCTTGTTGAAAAGTATGCCAAAAAACACTGAAACCAGCATACCTCAATCCCCTTCCTATCGCTCGTAGGTACATAACGGTGATTATCAAATAGGCAGTTCTCCTGGCTCGGGCTCATCGCCTTGCTTTCGCCTTCCCAGATTGCTCCAGTGACATTTTTGAAAGCAGGCTCGTCCTTACAGTGGCGGGACCGCATCGGCTTGTACCGATTTCTCTATTAAGTCTTGCGACACCTATTCTCTATATTCGTTGTTCTAAGTCCAATATAGTGTAAGATTATGCACAAAGTCAATGAACATAACAGTTAATCATAAGTATCAAATTTCAGGTTATAACTAATGCATATTTAAAATGATAAAAACTCATCACTTTCAAATATACGTATTCATTGTCTGCAAATCGAGTTATAAATCGAGTACAAATCATCATAAAATCTAAGCCCACGCACAAACACACCCACAATGCGTGATATAATGAATACAATCACAAGGAGGCATTATGGAGCACACAAGTAAAAAAGGTCTAATGACAGCCCTTAGTTGCTATATCATCTGGGGCTTACTCCCTCTCTATTGGGCATTATTAAACCATGTTACACCATATAATATACTGGCGCAGCGCATTATCTGGTCAGGCATCTGCATGGCCATCGTCGTATTTGGTCTACATTTTAAACAGTTCAAAAAGGACTTTCAATTACTAAAAGAACAGCGTTCACAACTATTGCTACTGTTGGTAGCATCAGTTATCATCAGCGTAAATTGGTTTACCTATATTTGGGCCATCGCCAACAATCAAGTTATGGACACGAGCCTTGGCTATTACATCAACCCACTCTTCAATGTGGTGTTAGGTGTCATCCTATTTAAAGAGGTTCTATCTGTACCAAAAAAGCTAAGCGTCCTCATCGCTACCATCGGCATCGCCTTGCTCACCTATCAAGTGGGATCCTTGCCGTTAGTGTCGATGATCCTCGCCGTTTCCTTTGGCCTCTATGGGGTCGTAAAAAAGAAACTGCTCATCTCGCCCTTTACGAGCATCGCCTTTGAGGCTTGGCTATTAACACCACTAGCCTTACTATATACGACCATGGTCGATAATACAGTGTGGTCCTATTTCAGCACAGACTGGTATACGTCCATGCTACTCATAGCCTGCGGTCTAACAACATCGGTTCCATTGGTGCTATTCTCCTATGGCGCCCAACTATTGCCGCTCAACCTACTAGGATTCCTGCAATATGTCTCCCCTACCATTGCCTTGTTGCTATCTATTTTCTACTTTGGTGAAAGCTTTGGCACACCACAGATGATTGCCTTTGGTTGTATCTGGATAGCCTTAGTGTTGTTTTCATTATCAAATCAAATTACAACCATTAGAAAAATGTAGTTAAGTACAAGAGAGCGTTTGCTATCTACATGCAATCTCACAAGAGATTTTAGCAACTATATCTAGCCTATAAATACATAAAAGCTGTATCAAATGATATCCTCATTCGATACAGCTTTTTATATATAATACTTACACTAAGTTACGCTTATATGATGCTCATACTTATATTAACTCATATATAACGTATCCGTCTTAAACCGTATTAACTCTATTGATCCAATTCATTCATATTGGTGGTATTCATATTTGAAATATAACGGTTATAGGCCTCAACCATATGTTTATAATCGTTATCTTGTTTGGATCCCATATAAGTACGAATGGCACCAATCGTAGAGTTTACAGAAGTCTTAACAGGGTCATACTTAGGATTAGAAATACCATTCGCTAAATCACCAATAGCTTGTAGCTCTTGATTGATCGCATTTACATCTGGTTCTTTTTCACTATCTAGCTTTTCTAGGACTGCAGTAAGTCGCAAAGAAACCTCTTGTGCAGCGGCTGCATTTTTCTTACCTGCATCGCGCAATTGTTGTAACCGTTGTTGCAATCGGTCCGTGTTAATCTTATGCATTAAATTATCAAAGTCAGCATAAATAGGAATAAATTGTTCGTATAACTGAACATATTTAGGGCCTAATTGTTGCTCCTTAGCATAGTTATCTGTAGTATACCCTTTAGATTTATAATATGCATCAAGTTCTTCCGCAACCGGTGTAATTTCGTTCAATTTTGAAAGTAGCTTATCTAAAGGCTCTTTCATTTCATCATAAGGAACACCTGCTTGCTTAGCCTCTTCTAATTCTTTTTGTAGCTGTTTAAAGTTTGGTGCATTAAATACAGTTAAATGCTGCCCCGCTTTTAACTCATCAAGAGTTGGCCTATTCGCATAATCGAACATTACAGCCATACGATTAAATCGGCTTACGGCTTTCACATATTGATTAAATAGCTGTACCTGATCCTGCTCAGACCGCTGTGCAATTTCCTTGCGACTCTGTTCAGTCCCCTGCCATAGTTCCGACATACTACAACCGCTCAACAATAAGGGGGATGTCAATGTAGCCGCACACAACACAGCCATTGCAATCCGTTTACCCAATGGTTTCATGATGAATTCTCTCCTTTCATCAATATACAACCCGATTTATATACCTTAATTATATACTAATATGATTTATATAAATAGAATTAATGCACATAACTCATATATCTAGTTTGTCAAGTGACTAATAGAATCAGGAGTGACCAATGGTCACCCCTGTTTTCCTTTATATACGGTTAGACTAGAAATGAAAAGACATAGCTCCTATCAATTGTTTTATACGTGTACACGTGTTACTATAAAAGGAGAGCGTACGCTCGTCGATACGCTCGTGGCGCTTGAAGCGGTCGTAGAAGTCGCCATGAA
>NZ_CALJSP010000030.1:0-12055 GCF_937975875.1 Veillonella dispar
TATTAGCGATACAAAACCACCTGGAGCTACATTGAGATAGTAGGATCCGAAGAGGCCGATAATCATGGCTAGCAAACTAAATCCAATAGAACAGAGTAATGTCGTTCTAAATCCTTTTTCTAGTTGTAATGCTGACGCTACAGGTAAGGCAATCATAGCACTTAATACGAGAACACCAACGATTTTAATAGAAATGGATACGGCTGCAGCCATCAAGATAGCAAAGATATAATTGATAAAATCAACCTTAACACCTGCTACGCGCGCGGCTTCTTCATCATAGGCGATGTAGAGGAGTGAGTTATATAAGAAATATAAGGTTAAAACAGATAGAATAGTTAGGGCTGCAATGCTGATCATATCTGTAGTGTTTACGGTTAAGATGCTACCGAAGAAGAACACATTAGCATTAGCTTTCAACTTTCCTGAACTAATTAGCGTAATAGCGGTACCAATACTAAGTGACAAGATGATGGTTAGGATCAAATCGAGATGGTGGGAAAAGTATTTCCGCAAGAACTCGATGAGGGCACCGCAAATAGCAGTAAAGATGAAAGCCCCTAAGATAGGATTAGTATTTGTTAATAAGCCTAATGTAATACCTGCTAGCGATGCGTGGCTCATGGTATCGCCAATCATACTAGAACGGCGTAGAACCATGAAAATACCGATGCATGGACAGAGTAGAGAGATGCAGATGGCTACGAAGAAGGCATTTTGCATGAATTCATAACTAAACATGGTGCACCTCCTTAGCTGTAGTATCATCGGCCTGAGCCTGAGCCTGAGCCTGAGCCTGAGCCTGAGCCTGAGCCTGAGCCTGAGGTGTTACATCTGTAAAGCAAGCGCAGTTTTCATGATCTATCGGATTGCGTCCTGTGCTGTGCATGATTTCGCTAGCGTATTGTTCAGGAGAGCAAAGGTGACCTTGGCCGTTGGCAATGTGATAGATATTAGTTGAATTGGCTAGGGCCATTTCAAGGTTATGCTCTACGGAGATGATTGTAATATGGTGTACTTGGTTTAACTCGCGCAAAAGGGCGTAGATGCCTTCTTGGCTTTTTCGGTCGATACCAGTTGATGGCTCATCGAGTATGATAAGGTCGGGACTGCCGATGAGGGCACGCGCGATAGATACGCGTTGCGCTTGACCACCTGATAGTTTACTGATTAAACGGTCTTTGAACTCCGTCATATTGGTAAGCTCTAATACGCGATCTACTTCATGTTTATCTTTAATCTTGAGCAGTTTACGATAAGAATCGAGTATTTCTTTTACTGTAATAGGGAAGCCTGCATGAGAAAAATCGTTTTTCTGGGATACATAGCGAATGTTGTTTGTATTTCGTTTGATAGAGCCTTTTACAGGTGTTAGGAAACCTAAAATGAGGCGCAGAAGGGTACTTTTACCAGACCCATTGTCCCCAACGATGGATATATAATCACCACTGTGAATATGTAAGTTAAGGTCATTCAACACATAAGGTGGCTGACCTTGGTAGGAAAAATAAAGATGTTCTATGGATAACATATAAAAACCACTTTTCTAATTGACAAAATCTTGAGTAAGTTTATACTATAACTATATTACAAATGCAACTGAGTCGCAACTGCAACTAAAGAATGGTTACTATTCTATGAAAGCATAGCGATCAGGATTTCACAAAGGAGGACTACGATGGTCAAGAAGCTGGTTTTGTTAATGATAGGCATTATGATGGCTGCTTTATTTGCAGGCTGTGGTAATGATGCACCGAAGGAACAAGCAGGTAAGAAGATCCAAGTGGTAACAAGTTTTAACGCAATGGCTGAATTTGCAAAGGCTATTGGTGGTGACAAGGTAGAGGTATCTACTATTATTCCAGATGGCGTAGAGCCACATGATTTCGAGTTGAAACCTGAAAATATGAAACAATTGGCAACAGCTCAAGTATTCGTGTACAACGGTTTTGGTATGGAACCTTGGGCACAACAAGCGATTGATGCGGCTAAAAATAGCAAACTCATCACTGTTGTTGCTACAGATGGCGTAGAAGCTATCAAAAATACTGATCCTGAAGAAATTAAAGAACATGGTGCAGAAGATCCTCACGCATGGTTATCTTTGAAAAATGCAAAAATCGAAGTAAAAAATATTAAAGACGCTTTCGTAAAAGCTGACCCAGCAAACAAAGATTACTATGAAAAGAATTATAATGAATATGTTGCTAAATTAGATGCAATGATCAAAAAATACGAAGATCAATTCGCTAAAGCTCCTCATAAAAACTTCGTTACTGGTCATGCAGCATTTGCGTACCTATGTCGTGACTTTGGTTTGGAACAAAATAGTGTAGAAGATGTATTTGCTGAAGGCGAACCAAATGCAGCGCAATTGGCAGAACTCATCAAGTATTGTAAAGAAAACAATATCACTACTATCTTCGCAGAAGAAATGGCTAGCCCAGAAGTATCCAAGACTTTGGCAAGCGAAGTTGGTGCTAAGGTAGAAACTATTTACACAATCGAAAGTAACGAAGATAATAAAACATACTTAGAACGTATGGATGAAAACCTTACAAAAATTGCAGCATCTTTGAAATAAGATGAATGAAAAGCAGCCCTTGTTGGGCTGCTTTTTTAGTTCTATTCATTGTTCGTAATGTTTAAAGTTGTAATAACTATAATTTTTGTATCTATAGTATAATATATAATGAAAATAAATAAAAAGGAGGTCCAATATGGTTATCACTAATAGATTGGGGATTGCCGATTCCCCAACATTGGCTAGAGAAGAAGAACGAATTAGTAAAAAAGCGGCAACAACATTGTTTGAAGAAAACTTACTTAATGATATGCCTAGTGGTACGTGGACTACCTTGCAAAGAATCCATACTATATTATTCCAAGATATATATGATTTTGCTGGTGCATTACGAAGTGTGAATATTGCTAAAGGCAATTTCCGCTTTGTTCCTGTCATGTATCTTGCTGAAGCAGTTAGAACCATTGAAGATATGCCCCAATCTACCTTTGATGAAATTGTAGAAAAGTATGTTGAAATGAATGTAGCTCATCCTTTTAGAGAAGGTAATGGGCGTAGCATGCGATTATGGCTTGATCATATGTTGTGTACAGAATTACAAAAGACCATCGATTGGAGTCAGGTGGATAAAGAGCAATATTTGTCTGCTATGGAACGAAGTCCAGTATATGACCTAGAAATAAAAACTGTTCTAGCTAAGGCACTTACGAGTGATATCAATAATCGAGAACTATTTATGAAAGGCCTTGACCATAGTTATTATTTTGAAGGATATCAATTATTTAAAAGTGAAGACTTATAAGGTATAGAATTATGAATGGTATGTTTGGCCCATATATAGAAAAATGGATGCGTTTTATTACTGTTAAAAATATGTTGTTATTAGCTGTGACATCAGCAATCATAGCCGATATAGGGTTATATATATTAACGCTAATTTTCCCAAAGAGTCCATTTTTTAAAACATTTATTTGGGAGGTTATAGGCCCTATAGAACTTGAAGCAGTTCCTCTTATAGGATATATACTTGGAATTGTAGCGTTTGTTCTTGTATCTTCTGGTATTTTATATGGTATTTTTAAGGTCTTTAAGGGGCAGGTTACATATAAGCAACTTGTGGCAGACATGCTTTTAAATAGTTGTATTACTAGTTGGATTCATTTAATCTTTGTACTTTTTGCTGCGCCTATTTATCTTTTCTTGGATTTACATGCTAAAGGCGGATCCGGTGGATTAAGCACCATAGAACTATTTAATGTCATTATCATGGCGCAACTGATGTCTAAGCAATTTGGATTGAGTCCTTGGATAACTGGTATTGCATTTTATATCGTATCCTTTATCTTTGGCATAGGTGGCATTATGTTATCTATGTCTCTTTAAATACATATGTAATGGAAATGTTGATAGATGCTATTAGGTGTCTATCAACTTTTTTATTACTATATTTGTTTGCATAATTTACAATAAATTTATATTTAATTTAAAAGTGTATTATGATACAATGATAGAAATATATGTGCTTTTGATGTATTTGGAGGGGAACATATGGAACGAAAATGGTATTTAGATCTTTGGGCACTTATTAGAGCGCCATTTAAACGTGGCATTCCAGAGATTGTTGAATTTGGTACAACTCAACGAGGGTTTGCATGTGCCATGGGTATGCTTGTTATTAGTATGCTTGTGAGTTGGATTATACAAGCGGGCATGTCCTATTCCCTAGGTGCTTCACCTTTACAGCTAGGAGCTGCGTTGGGAGTTATGGCTGGGGCAGGCTTTTTTGCACTAGTCTTTTATGCATTAATTGCATTTGCTATATTAGCCATTTATTCAGTGCTCTTTAGTTCAGTGGCTAATAAATTTGGTGCTCATACTAATTATGAGTCTATACTAAAGATTTGTTGGTATGAAAGTGCATATTCTATGTTCATATCCCTTGTTTTATCGATTATTCAAGTGATTTTGATTCTTATCATTCAAGGGTTAAGCTTAGATATTTACGCAGATGAGACTCTTTTGTATATCATTAGTTTCACCTATATTATTTTAGAAATTGTGTTATACATTTGGTATTTCTGGTTGAGCTTAACACTTATGGCACGTCAAATCGAAAAGGGACGTCTAGCAACATTTGGTATTGGGCTTTTGGCATCTTTAATTCCAGTAGTCCTTATTGGTATTTTGGTAGGCATGGTTATGCTTGCTACATCTAGATAATTACATAGTATGAAAAATATGAAAGCAAGGTATGAATATACCTTGCTTTTGTGCTATAATGATGAACAGAGTATGAATTAAAAATAAAATAATTGTTATAAATTCGTAATCGTTGTGTTGTGTTATGCATCATTCTATATAGAATGGTGCTATTCTTGTTGTGTAAAAGGTGGTGAGAGGCATGATGGGAGGTTTATTAGAGTTCGTTTATCGCTTATTAAACCCCATTGAAGAAAAACATCCGCGCATGTACCACTATGATGTTACCTATGGTCAGCTTGTATGGATGCTGGTATTGTCCCTCATATGTTATCAATTTACCATCGTTGGTGAAAGCGTCTATTTAGACGCTATACGCGCATTTATACGTAATTCATCGCTTTTGGTAAAGTGGCAATTGTTTTCACTTCCAGTAGGGCAGCATGAAATACAAGTCTTTTTTGAGCAGCTAAGTAAACCTCGTGAGTTTTGGAATGTAGGTCGTTTTACGTGGGTGATTTTAAAAGCGGCGCTTATGTCTGGTATCTTGATAGGTTACGCTATGTTGCAAAAGCGTAAGTTTTACATTCGCGGCGTAGTAACTGGTGTTTTACACATGATGGCCTTTGCTCAACTAGTAGTAGCTATGATTACTCTTACGGCAGGGATTATGTTGATCCTTACGTCCATACCAATTTTATTGCAAGCCATTATTGGGTTTTGCATGATTGTTTTATGCATTCTTAGTACTGTATTGCTACTACAGACCATGGGGCGTATAGCCGGAGCATGTATTAATGGCAGTTTTTATGAAGGACTAAGCATTATGTTAATCGCTATTTTAGCATCACTATTATGTGAAGTGCTATATACATTAACTCGATAATATATGAGGAGTATTATGACTTGGTATAAGGACATATTACATTTATTTACAAAATTGAGTGACAGATCCTTTCAAAATATTATTAGAAATGGAACCTATACTCGAGCTATACTAAATCTTATAATATCTACAATTGTATTATATGTGATGACCTATGCTTTGCCGTTCATAGTGAAAGCTGTGTCTCCCGCATTAGGAATAAAACGCATGACTGGTCTCACACATTTTGATCTGGTTAGTGCTTTGGCAAATGCATCATTTTTAATTTTTCAAATTATCATAGGTGCCTTTGTTATATGGCGATTACTAGTATTGCTAGGTGGTACTGGGACCTATAGGGGCGTGATGCGAAACTATATCTATGGCTTAGCTTATACGAATGCACTGCGTACCGTAGTATTAGTGTTGATCCATATAGTGGGGCTCATATTATTTTATCTATCTATGCCGAAATATGTAGGGGATATGGCCTATCTTGTAACCATGTTTAGTCAGTATTATGCTGTCTTTATTGGGGCCCAGCTCATGCGCCGCTATGTGGAACTAGGTATCGTAAAAACATATATTATTATGTTTATTGTGGCGTTGCTATCAGTGTCAGTATTGCCTCATTGGATCCGATTTGTACATACCCTAGTTAAATAATATAAGATAATAATGTAGTATAACCGCAAGATGAAAGTCTTGCGGTTTTTTTATCGTTTAATTTATATTAAAATTAATTATATATAATTTAAATCTGGGAATTTATGATATAATTAATTCTATAGTGTAGTTGAGAGCGGAGTTAGTTATGGATACGACATTTTTACGAGAAATATCCCTGCTGGTGCGTTCACCGAAGAAGGGAATCGATGAAATCTTCTGGTTTGGTACCCTTGAAAAGGGTATTAAAGCTGGCCTTGCCGGTTGGTGTGCCACTCATATTTTAGGCTTTGCCTTAGGTATTGTATTATTACCGCTAGCCATGACCTTTGGAGGTTTTTTATTTGGCTTTATACCAGCTGTATATGGCATATTTTCTATATTGAGAGAGATTTTAGGCCTTGGAATCTATTGGTTTGTAGGTAGCTTTATACTTTGGAAATTACTGAGCGTTCTTTTAGAGCGTGAATTTGATTTCCAGCAAGTATTAATGGGCACTGCCTATGTGGAAGGCTATACAGGAGCACTTGGATTAGCATTAATTTTGGTATCTATTATTTGCATTTATATTACGCCATTTTTAATGATCCTATTAGTTCCCCTAGCATTAGCTTACGTTGGTGCCGTTATCTACGTAGCTGTCATGCTTTTATCTCGGATTATGAAAGTAGAGCCTATCACTGTAGGCGCTGTATATATAGTTCTATATATTATTAACCTTTTATATAACTGGATTATGCGCATACTCTTTGCGTAAATACATAAAACCTCCTAGTTTTATACTAGGAGGTTTTTATTGCTTTGAATGAAATTTTAGTAAAAGTAGTTTGTCATTATTGAAGAGAATCATAATGTTGTAATAGTAGTTCTACATTGTCTTCATCGTATTCGATTTGTTGGGACCATCTTGCGACTTGTTTAAGCGGTGAACCCTCTATAGCACTTGTGATTAGTATGTATTCTACACCATCTCTTGCGTAGGAGAGGATAGATTCCAAAGAATAGTCTGCTAGCATATCGATTTGACGGTATAAGATGTATTGAAACACCTTGTTGAATAGCCTCATATCGTGATTTGCTGTATAGCTTTGTACAGAGGTAGTTAGTTTATTTATGTCATGAGATAATGTATTAATTTGTGCAGTCCATTCTTCATCGATAGGCTCTGTGGTACCGTATAGATGTAATAGATTTGTATAATACTGTACATCAGGATTTGGAGCATATTGAAAAAGTGCTGGATCTATATCAAGGGCTAATAGTTCAAATATGTTTTGAATAGTTAAACATTCGTCAGGACTAAACTCACCATCATCGTCTTCAATGGTAAAGATTACCTGATCAGATTGAGTATCCTCTGCGAGTAGTTCAACCGATGCTTCACAGGATAGACCCACCCCACATAGTTCGAGGTCTTCAATATATTTATAGAATCGTGGATGCATGTGGCATGTATCGCATAGGCCTTCTTCACCGAGTTCGAGCACAACCTTACAGAGACCGTTTTCATTGAGTAACGGACACATTGGTTGTGCCTTAGAAAATACGAAATGGCTACCCTCATCATCCACAGTGATAGCTTGGCGTAAGCTTTCACCAAGAGGGCCTGTCATGGTGTGATAGCGTTCAGCAGTAGTCTCGTCGATATCGATGGTCCAAAGTTGACAACATGTATTTTCACATCGATCTGCTTTGCATTGAAATGTGTGATATATGGTAGGATATAATGAAATCATAATCGTCTCACTTGTAGTAAAAAATATTCTACGTGCATTGTATCATAGGGGAGTTGTCTATGCATTAATATTATAAATAAAGATTAATAAATCGTATCGATTTAGTGTATAATTGTATATATACACACTATGGTCCTGTTTGAGAGATGGAGGAGCCTATGAAATCCTTATTTGTAAAAGGTAGCCTTGTATTAGCCTTGGCAGCAGTGTTTGGTATGCCAAATGCAAGTGCAGCCCATTTAGTAGCGGTAGAACCAACTGTTGCCGTTGTTGATGGAAACCATGCAGCGATTGTAGGTGCCAATGGTTTATTAAATGCATTTATTCAGAATCATCCAAATGCAGCTATCACAGAAATCGCCTTTGATGCGGATGGTGGTCAAATTAGATATGATGTAGATGGTTTTGATGAAAGTGGCAAATATGAACTTACGTATATCTATGCCACAAATCAAATCTTTGAAAAACGTGAAGGTGACTTCCATAAATCTTTAAAGAAAAAATCCTTTGATCCTCGTGAAATCTTACCGCCAGCAGCGGTAGTTAATTTTGCGTATGCTCAAACGCAAGGCAAAGCGACAAGCCTTAATGGGTGGTCTGTACAGTATGATAAAGGTAAAATAGTATACAAAGTTAGCTTCGGTACAGAAGGTGACAAAGAGGTAGATGTACGAATTGATGCTATGAATGGTACTTTATTATCTGTTAAATTTGATGATTAAACCTTTCTATAATTAGTAAATACAACTTAATAGTTAAGGGCTTATTATTTTAAATATAACAATTAAACTCCTTAAAACTGTCTTTTTTGTAGTAAATGATAGTTTTAAGGAGCTTTTTTTGTGAAAGTTTGCTCATGAAATGGGATGTTTAGATTATGAGAAGTGCAATGAGAGGCCGTGGTTCCTTTATACATGGGATATATAGCTTTTTAGATTTGGTTCATATAATACTTAATTGTAAATCGAATACTATAGAATTTCATTTAAATTACATATAAATTCATTTTAGACTCACGCCAAAATAAGCTGGACCGATGGGTTCTACATTTTTATTTCATAGATTATGGATAATATGTGTCCAGTCAAAGGACAGAACTCAAATATATCGGGAATTTCCAGACTATATATCTACAGTCCACGCTAGATATATGTTTTGGAACTATAACGATAACACCGAGTTGGTTAAAAATATATATGCGTGATTTTGCATATATATGGATTATCAAGGAGGATATTATGAAAAAATCTATTTTGAAAAGTAGTATTGCTTTAGCAGTAGCTGGCGTATTTGGTGCTACTGTAGCAGTAACAGCAGCTGAACAAGCAACACCAGTTCCTGTAACTCAAGAGGTAACAGCTACTGCAGCTCCTGTCGCAGAACCTGCTACGCATCAAGTAGTTCCTACCATTCAAGTGACTCCAGCAGCTAAAGATACTACACCAGTTCCAACAGCAACTCAAGATGTAAAAGCTCCAGTTGCTCAAGACACTGTAGTTCCAGCAGCAGCTAATCCAGCAGCAGCAACTCCTACAATTGAAACTGCAGCTGTGGCAAAAGCTCCTAGCGAAGCTAAAGTAGTGCGTGCAGCAGATAAAAAAGTAGAAGCTAATAAAGAAGAAAAAAATACTAAAAAAGCGCAAGCACACAAAGCGCCTAAAGTAAAAGCTGACAAAGCAGTTAAAGCTGATAAAGCTGTAAAAGAAACTAAAGAAGTAAAAGCAGATAAAAAAGCTGACAAAAAAGAAACTACTAAAGAGGAAAAAAAAACTCTAAAAGTGGAAAATCACAACCTAGCACAACAAGTAAGCAAGCAGGCGTAGTCGATCAAAATAGTATTTTCGTAATTGGTGCGAATTATTTAATCGATCAATTTGAAAATAAATATGGCGACTCTAAGATTACTAATGTATCCTTCAAAGCTGCCGATAAAACTGCTATTTATGAAGTAGACGGTTTCAATACTAGTGGTGCCCATTCCATGACTCTAGATGTGGCATCTGGTAATGTAACTGAAGGTACTCCTAAAGCATATGATGCATCTATGGAAGCTAGTGCTATTGATGCTGGTACTGTGTTACCTCCACATGTGGCGATCAATGCAGCCTTCGCACAAACTGGCAATGTAGCAACTGGTATTAACTCTTGGTCTGTAGCAAACCAAAACGGTAAACCTATTTATACTGTAGAGTTCCATGATGCACAAAATAAACCTGTATCCATCGTATTGGATGCAAAAACAGGTATGGCAGTAAAATAAGTTAATCCATATCCTATGCCACTGTAAAGCAAACCCCTTTAATACACGAACACTAAACACACAAAACTATACACACACATACTTACACACATACACAATACACTTACACACAATAAACAATTACACACGCAGCCCTCTGGATTGGATAGACAAACATTGACTCTCTCCTATGCCGTCTGTCGTTCAGAGGGCCCCTTATGCATTGTGGTTCCCTCCCAATCATAAGATTATATACTTGGTATATAATACTCTCTCTCACAATAAGAACGTAACTGCTTTACAGTACGCTAGGTATAGGGGAGCAGGAAAGCCCGTAATACATGTAGACCGCTGCATGTATTACGGGCTTTTTCTAGATGATTTTTATACGTTTAGAATATGTCTAGATAATTTTAATATAAACATATACGAGTCAGTTGTATAAAGGCAAATATATAAAAGAGCAGATACTATAATGTATCTGCTCTTTTACTTATATGAATTTATTTTCTAAAAGTATTTAGCCTTTTATATGTATTGTCTAGGTACGCGCTCTGAGAAACCACAGAAGATTTCATATGGAATCGTAGAGGCAAGGGCAGCAATCTCGAGGGCAGAGATGCTTTCATGACCTTGAGAACCTAAGAGCACAACCTTATCACCAGGTTGTACAGTAATTGTATCAGGCACGGCCACCATGAATTGGTCCATACAGATGCGGCCCACTACAGGACAACGTGTACCATGAATAAGGACCGTACCTCGGTTAGATAAGCTGCGAGGATAGCCATCTGCATATCCCACAGGGATGGTAGCAATCGTCATTGGTTCAGGTGTTACATAGGTAGATCCATAGCCAATGCCTTCGCCAGCTTCCAAATGCTGTACATGTACTACTTCGCTATGGAAGGAGAGAACTGGCTTCAAACCTAATCGATTTGGTACATCAAGGGATGGCATAATACCGTATTGAATAATGCCAGGACGTGCATCGGTAAATAAGCTATCTTTTACAGATAATAACCCAGCACTATTGGCAAGGGAGAATCGATAATCCGCATCAGGTCTAAAGGCACGGATTTCGTCTACCATTTTATGGAATTTTTGTGCCTGCCCATGAGCGTGGCTTTGATCGGCCGCATCAGCGTTACTCATATGAGAGAAGAAACCGTCTACTTCAAGGTTTTCATAGGACTCAACACGTTTTATAAACTCCACAGCATCCTCTGGTTTAATACCAATACGATGCATGCCTGTATCAACAGCAACAGCAACGCGAATAATCATATCGTGATTTTCTGCTACTTTATCGAGCGCCTCCAAATCTGTAGATTCACATACGGCAGGAATGGAATTGGTGTCTGCTACAAGCTCAAATGATTGTGGCCGTGTGAGACCTAGTAGGTAGATTGGTACCATAATACCTGCATTGCGAAGTGGCACAGACTCTTCAGGAATGGCAACGGCTAAGGATTCATAACCTTCCTCAACGGCTATACGGCCCATCATAACGCTGCCGTGGCCATAGCCATTGGCCTTGATAACAGCTGTAGATGTGCTCCATTCCGGTAAACTATCTTTAATTTTGCGCAAGTTCTCGCGAACGAGACTTGTATTTATGGTCAAATAGGTGGGTCTCATGGTATTCCTCAATTCTATATAACATTACTTTTATTTTATAACTTTTGGGGAATTAAACAATACTTTTGTGAAAGTTTTATACAGAAATTCTGTTTTTATGATTTTATACATATATTATATACAATAAATGTGAAAGTATACTAATTAATATAGTTCTCCGTGATATTAATAGTATAAATTTATAT
>NZ_CALJSP010000031.1:0-12056 GCF_937975875.1 Veillonella dispar
GTATGCTACTGGTTCTCCGTGCGTAAGGCAGCAAATATGAACGTATAATTTTCTGGAACAGAAAATTTACGTTCACTGGACCGTACAACAAAATATAATTCACTTTTCTTAACTAAGTGATAAAAGAAACCCCGTATCTCTCCTCCATACTTATCAGGTCTGCGGCCTAGGGCCTTGACCTCGTAAGTCGGATTGATGCGGGGTTTTCTTTTATGAAAATATAGTTATGGATAAGCTACTCAAACATAGTGAATTATATTTTACGCAGTACAAGACGTTAACAAATTTTCTGTTCAAAATTATAGCCTTCATTTTAAGGGAAGAAAAAGAGGACTGCTAAGCAGTCCATTCATTCTAATTTGACGATATATATCTTTATCTCTATAATATAAATAGATAGTCAGACGAGTAGGAACGTCAGGCGCATCTCAAAAACTAATTATCTAGGAAATGGCCTTTCTGTTTATCTAATTACGCATGGTAACGGAGGGCTATTTGCTTTTTGTGAGGCAAATAAGCGCTATAAGTGCACCAAAGGAAATGACTAATGTCAATATTCCAATGATAACTGTGATAAGTTCAAAGTCACTCATAAGCTCACCCCCTTCTATAACGAAGAGAGACCCAACCTCGCTGACTACCTTAAGAACATTATAATCTGAACAAATATACGATACAATAAGAAGTTATTTATTGATATATATGAATTAAATAATAAAAGAGCCTGCTAAAGCAGGCTCTTTTATTATCCAAAAATTTCTTCTAGTAGTGCATCGTCGATGATGGTACCAACGTAGAAGTCGCTAAAGATGCCGTATTTTGCACTGGCTACTTCAAAGCGCATATCGTATACGATTTTTTTGAATTGAATGTCGTCGTTACTGAAGATGGTAATACCCCATTCCCAGTCGTCTAGTCCACAGCCACCTGTAGTGAATTCAGATAAAACGTCTAAGTATGTTTTACCAAGTTCGCCGTGAGATTTCATTAACATACCACGTTCTTGAGGTGGTAGCATGAACCAGTTATCATCGCCTTCACGTTTTTTGCTCATGTTATAGAAGCAGATGTATTTATCGCGAGGTACATGAGGGTACAGTTTTTGATTAACTTCTTCTGTATCGAGTTTAGCTTTAACGTAAGCACTTACTTCTGTTACAGATGTATAGGAATATGTTTGAACTAATACACTTGCAATAGCGAGGCGACGGAATTTGCGTTCTACTTGTGCCAAGTATTCAAGGGATGGACCAAGGATCCATAGGATTAAATCCCCTTTTGCGCCATTGCAATCATAGAATGCATAGCTACCTTCTTTAGCTTGATGTTTAGCTTCAAGATCCGCTAAGAATGCTTTTAATTCGTTGCGTGCTTCTGCTTTTTCTTCAGCTGTAAAGCAGTTCCATGCGCTGAAATCCATGGCAAATACCATGTGTTGGCTATGCCAACCTTCTACTGTAGGGATTGCTTTCCCCATTATGATCACTCCTATCTATGGTGATTATATTAAAATGATATATTTCTATTACTATAAGAATCGAAAAGACTCCATATACTATTATAGCATATGGAGTCTTTTCTTATAATTATTAATTAATATCAATTTTCATTACTATCCACAATAGACTGTACGAGTTCTTTCGCCTGTTTTACACCATCAGGAATACCGATGCCATCAAATGGCGTACCAATAAGGTGTAAGTTTGGATAATTCTCGGCTACATGTTTACGCACAGCTGTAATACCTGCACGATGGCCCACATTATATTGCGGCATACAATGAATGAGACGGTTAATACGAACCCATTCAGGTTGCGTAGAGAAACTCATAATACGTTGTATTTCCTTTACCGCTAATTCTGAAAGTTCCTCATCATTGAGATGCTCTACTACATCATTGCCAGGTTTACCAATAAAGACGCGCAATACGATTTTATCGTCAGGCGTTGTTTGAGGCCATTTTTGATTAAGAATAGTACACGCTGTAAGAGGCGTATCTGTATTACGTGTAATCAAAAGGCCAGAACCTTTTAAATCACCATTAAATGTAGCTTTATCAAAGGCCATGATAGCAATAGCGCAACTCGATTGTTCCATAGAACGCAAGAAATCAAAACCTTCGTCATCCTTAAACCATTGATTATATGTTGCCGGTGGTGTACAGATAATGACCTGATCTGTATGGGCAGTAACACTATTACCAGTGGTTTCCTTAACGAGACTAGATTCTACATCAGAACACTCATGACTAATTAACTGACCATTACAGTTACAATCCTCAAAATCTTGTTTTACGATGTCTAATACATATTGACCATCGGTGTAGCGAATATCAGAGACTAATGCACTGGTATGTAGTGATACATTGCTAGGCATGGCTTCAACGATGGCAGTTATAACGCTTTCAAGGCCACCTGTCAATTGACGGAACATGCCCGATTGAGCAGCAGTGCCCTTACGGCTTGCCATATCGGCTTGTGCCTTAGTGGACTTCGATTCATGACTTTCAAATTGACGGTCTGTCATAGTCCCTTTACCAGCACGCGGTACGTCACCTTCAGCAACAGCACCTTTAGCCGCTTTAGTAACCCCCGCTTTGGAGTGGCCCATCTTAGCAGCCATCATACCTTTTACCATATTCCCATATTTTTGTTCTACTTGAATAAAATGAGGGAACGTAGACAATAGACTGATTTTATAAATATCGCCACCATAGATACCAGCTAATAATGGTTCGATGAGCTTATCCATCATTTCTTGTCCCAAATGATATTTAAAGAAATGACCAATGGATACGTCACCATTTTTATCGAGCTGATAAGGCTTTTTAAAGTAATCTAAGCCAGCGCGTAATTTTCCAGGCCACGAAATGAGCGTTGCTTTCACAAAGAGCATCATTTCTGTTGGAATCCCCATAATGGAGCCCCCTGGAATGGGATGTATGGAACCCTTGTCATATACAAAGGCTTGTCCTGTTTCATTCGACACAAGGGTATCACCTAAGCCGAGATCATAGATTAGGTCCGTCATTTCTGTTTTACGACCTAAATACGAGTCGGGGCCTAGTTCTACTACGAAATCATCAACTCGTTGTGTTTGTATTTTCCCACCAAATCGTGGTGCTTGTTCGTAAAGAGTGATATTCCAGTCCGGCTTCGCATGACCTAAATAATAAGCCGCTGTCAATCCTGTTAGGCCACCGCCCACAATTGTTACATTCACGAATGAATCCTTTCTAATATTGCACTCGCCATAGCTTGTAAGAATGTTTCATTACAATTCGGCATCTGTGCACGCATATATACAGCGCCGCCCGCATCAACGAGTTCTTTACACTCCACATCATTATCGTACAACACCTCTACATGATTGCTGACAAAGCCAAATGGTACAAAGGCGATATGTATCGCACCGTTACGTAGAGCTTGATCGATGGCCTCTTGTACGGTAGGACCTAACCATTGACCATGTGGGGCCGCACTCTGCCAAGCCACAGACCAATTAGATAAACCACAACGTTCTGCGATTTCTCGGGCACTTTCCTCTAAGGCTAACGCATAAGAATCTCCATTGTGGCTATTAATAAGCGGTATACTATGAGCACTAAAAATTACAAATACATCATTAGTAGCATCGATACAATCCGAAACGGCTTTTACCCAATATTCCATAAACGCTGGCTGATCCCACCAGGAGCGAATCACATCAAAGGTTACACCTTGATGGTTACCAATGGCAGCTTGTACTTGCTTCTCATAGGCACCTGTACCAAGAGATGTAAAGAATGGAGCCGTTACAATAGCAACAATGTGTTCTACACCTTGTTGGACTAAATCATCTACCGCATCAGCAATGGATGGTTTCATATGAAGATAACCAATAGCTGATGGCATTGATGGTAACAATGTAATCAATGTTTCATATTGACGCTCTGCCATTGTTTGTAATTCTATATTAGACCATTGTCCAATTGCATCATAGCGACGTGTAAGATTAACCACTTCCGCCTCTGTAGGCACACGACCATGACGAATGCTCGTCATATATGGCACTAAATCATCCTTACTTGAAGGGCTACCATAGGATAAAAATAATAATCCTTTTTTCTCAATGTTCACTAGATTACCCCTCTTGAGCCCATAGTTCACGACTACGTTCATGTACATAGTCTGTGAGCCAATGAAGCTTTTTAGGATCCGCTTCTGGGAATACGCCATGACCTAAGTTAAAGATATGGCGACCGTAACGAACACCGTCAAGTAAAATACGATCTACTTCATGAGCTAATGTTTTTTCATCGGCGAATAGATACGCTGGATCTAGATTACCTTGTACCGTTTGTGTTACACCTCGTTCATTAGCCATAACGATGGAGCTACGCCAATCAAGAGCGATTACATCCAATGGCAAATGAGACCAAATAGATACGAGATGATCCGTACCAACACCATTCATGGCCATAGGCATGTGAGGGTATCGTTCCTTTACAGTCTTAATAATGCGTTCCATATGAGGATAAATACCTTGTTTATATTGGTCCGCATTCACTGCACCTACCCAAGAGTCGAAGATTTGTAGTGCATTCGCACCCGCTTCAGCTTGCATAGACAAGTACTCAATAGACATATCCGCTAACTTTGTCATCAATGCATTCCACACATCAGGAGCACCGATGAGCATGCCACGAGTTTTATTGTAATTCTTTGTCGGGCCCCCTTCGATGAGGTATGACGCAATCGTAAATGGTGCGCCACAGAACCCGATGAGCGGAACGTCGAGCATACCAGATGTTAACAGTGTAATTGTTTTTCCAATATAGTCTACCTTTGTAGGATCAAAGGTATCTAATTTATCTACATCAGCCATGGAGCGAATCGGTGTATTAAACACAGGGCCTACACCAGCCTTGAGTTCTACCTTTACATTCATGCCGACCATAGGACTCATAATATCCTTGTAAAGAATTGCAGCATCCACGCCGTATTCTTTTACAGGCAATTCCGTAACGCGAGCGCATAACTCAGGCTCTTTTGTAATCTCAAAGAGCGTATATTTTTCCTTAATTTTGCGATATTCCGCTTGGCTACGACCAGCTTGGCGCATATACCATACAGGTGTTACACCAGGGTTCTTCCCTTGGATCATATCTAAATATGCTGTATTCAAGTACTCAACCCCTTTCTTTCTAATTTATACTAACACACTATGATAACTAAAACAGTTACTTTAGTTACATCACATATATCATCACTATGAATATTCCCTGTGAAAGCTAAACACCTTCACAGGGGTTCAATTTAGTTGCGACTTAATCTGTAGCAATCAATGTTTAATTGCGACTCAATCTGTGGCAATCAATGCCTGTAATAGATTGAGCCATATCAAATACAGAACGTTGACATGTAAATAACCAGATTTGTTGGTTCTTTCCGACTTCAGCTAATAATTCTAATGCACTGCGCTGACGGTTTTCATCAAAGCGTACGAGAATATCATCTAATATGATTGGCAAGGATTCGACTTGGTAAGAGAATACCTTAGCTAATGCTAGGCGCAATGCCAAGTATACTTGGTCAGCCAAGCCGCTAGACCAGTACTTCAGCTCTAATCGCTCTCCATTGCCATTAACCAAGGCTACCCCTTCATTGATACCAAGAACATCAAAGGTATACATACCACTAGTTAACCGTTCTATATAAGAAGATGCAAGTTCTAACATATGAGGCTGCTTTTCTTGCTCATATGATTGTTGAGCCTTATCCATGCAGTGGCTCATCAATACTTGTGTAGCCCAATCTTCGAGAGCAGATTCCAGTTCATTTTGTAATGCTTCACGTTCTTGAAGCATTTGGTGTTGCTCTTGGTCAGAACCTAGGGCACGCATAGACTCTACAATTTGACCACGGCGCTCATATAAGATTGCCAACTTGTCTTCAATGGATGCTATTTCTCGTTCAGAATGAGCTAATTCATCAAGCCAATTATCCTTATTGCCTTCACGCAAGCGGCGATAGAATAAATCTCTATTCTCCGCATCAGGCGCTAATAGATCTAATTGAACCTGACTTTGTTTGTAAATGGTTTGCCATTGCTTGTATTGATCTTCATCAATAAGATGTTGACGATACTCGTTGGAGCTTTCCATACCAGCCTTGTGCAAGAGCTCTTGTTGACGAAGTAGCAATTCTTTTTCTTTGCGGTGCCAATTATCGTACTCATTGCGGAAGCTTTTACGTTGTGCTTCCTTTTGCTCCCATACAATTTTATTTTGTTGGAAGTTTTTGTATTGGTTATAAATACGTTTTAACTCTGTTGGAGATACTGGTGCTTCAACACCAAGGTTATACCACAAGGTCATCGCTTGGTCTTCAATAACGCGCAACCCTTCTTTATGCTCAGCTAATCGCTTTTCATAGCCTTCAATAGTGCGTAATTGTTCATGGTATTGATCATACTCTTGTTTAAGACCAAAGAAATCATCTTCGTTAAGACTCTTCGCCGCACCTTGTGGCAACCAATTTTGCCAAGCTGCAAGAGCTTCATCATAAATAGCTTGTAATGTATGGCCTTCTTGAATCCAACGGTCAAGATGTGCCGCCCCTTCTATGGATGGAATTGGGCTCACCACAGGTGTTGCGGCTTTAACCAACGCCTCTAGCTGATGTTCTACATCAGATTTACGAGAGGACAAGATTTGTAACTCATAGTTCAGTTTAGATACATCAGAATTACCATTATGGCGTTTCCATGTTGCATACCAGAACAATGCCATCGATAGGATTAACAATATAAAGCCACCGATTGTATATAGGACGGACTCTAATACTAAGAGGCCCGCTAATACAAGTAGTACACCAATAACGGCTGCTACACCGCTAATGCGTTGTAACCATTTTGGCAAATGACTCGGTTGTGCATCTGGACCATAGCTATCTCGTTTTTCCGTAACTCGATCTATATCCATCAAGATAAGCTCTAGTTCACGTTCAAGATGTTCTTTTTTTGCCAAGTCTTCTTCACTGTAATTTGGCAAGGATGCCCCGTCAAGGTTAGCTGCTGGCAAATCATCAGATGCCTCAGCAGGTTTACGATCTTGCCAATGCAATAATTGGTCTTTAGCAGTACGCAAGCGACTTGCTAAGCGCTCACCTTCAAACCAATTCACATCATCGGCCATCGGTTCATCATCACGCCATGCTGAATGCATAGAACGAGAAAATTCTAATTGTTCCCGTACCTTAAAGATGTACGCATCCCCTTCTTCACATTCACGGCGCAATTGTTCCCATTTAGCACCTTGTTGGATGAGGTCTTCAATATCTTGACCATAGGTGCCAAACGGACTATCAGGACTAAAGTTAGCCGGCATTAGGGCCGCTTCCTTCTCCTGCCACAGCTGCATATTGTCTCTAGCGCGTTTGATTTCCTCATCGATGCGAAGGAACTCATCACGGCTCAAGGCAAGCTCGCTATTATACTGCTGCATATGCATACGCGCTTCTTCGCTACGGCGATACGTATCCCACGCGCGCAATACCACATCGATGCCATCGCGGTATTCCTTCCACTCTTGCAACTGACCTTGCAATTCTGCCTCAGTCTGATCTGTACTGTGAAAGGCCTTTTGCAGTTCTACATATTGCGCTTCATGCTCAGCTAAATGGCTTAACTTTTGGCGATTTTCCTTAAGCTCATCCATCAACACGTTGATGCGGCGTTTACCATTGGAGGATGCTACCAATAAATCAGTAGCTCCTTTTTCAACGTCTTTTACGACAGAGCCTAAATGCTCGCCCCCTTCAGCGCCGAAGAAGCGAGACCGAACCTCTACCTCTTGTAGAACATCGAGGCCTTGTAAATCATCAAGGGTTAATGCAAAAATCCGGTTATATGTTTTTTTATCGATACCATGCCACCAATGTTGAGCAGGCTCCTCATGAATGGCTGGATTTCCAGGACTGTAAAAGTCCAGTTGTTTACCCTTACGACCGATGTAGTAGCTTTCACCATTACGATCCACATCGAGGGCACCCGTCATAGGACCATAAGCCTTATGTGTACCACCGAATAAAAGGGTGCGCATTCCTTCAAGAAGAGATGTTTTACCACTTTCATTAGGACCATACATGAGCTGAACCCCATGATCACCGGTAGTGAAAGACCAGTCGTGATACGGGCCAAATTCATCAAATCGTATGCGTTTAATGTTCATCGTTAGCCCCCATCAATACAGTAACACCTTCAATTTCACAGCGCTTCAAGGCACGCAATAATAACTCATCACACAACAAATCGGCATATACACCTAAGCGTTTAAATTCAGGACGTTCTGCCAAAATTTGACGTGCTGTCTGTACCGCATTACCATCAACCATATCGTCATAGGCGCGCAAATAATCGCCTACCACATCAGATAACAATCTACGCTCCGCTAAATTAATACTAGGACGCGTATTACACATCACGCGGTATGGCATAACGAATATAGATTTACTCTTCTCTTCGCTTTGAGACTCTTGCAACCATAATCTACGCACACCTTCTTGTGTACACAAACGATGCAATGGACCTGTTCCTACGAGAACAATAGAAAGCAAGATATTTTTCTTATGCTGTTTACGTAAATTCTCTTTTTTATGGCGTAAAATTTCTAAGAATTCTGCTTCAGTTTTCATGCCTGCAATATCAATTTTGATTTCTTCAAAACGAATAGCGCTGGTCTCAATAAATCGAGGTTCACAATGACCATTATGGGATACAGAAACAAGATAGCATCCCTTAGGGCCTATTTCTTTGCGGTGTAAACCTTGTGGATTACCTGCATAGACAACGAGAGGTTCCTCGCTAAGAACTTGAGATTTATGAATATGTCCTAACGCCCAATAGTCCATGGCAGCCTCTGCTAGGTCTGTTAAACTACATGGGCCAGTTACATTATGATTTTCAGAGCCCGCACTAGAGCCAACTGTACCATGCATAACAGCAAGAGAAAACTCATCACGTTCAAAGGCACGGTATTGGCGTGCGTAATTGTCGCTTTCATTACCATGACCACAGCTAATACCGTAAACGCCACCAATTTCAATATTGTTAACAATCAATGGAAAACGTTGTACTTGTTCACTAGAGAATACATGCACATTGTCAGGCATCTGTAATTGAGCCTTCCAGCTTTCAGCAGGGTCATGATTACCTTGCACCATATAAACTGCAATGCGATGCTCTGCCAAGCGATACATGGCACGTACAAAGCGTACTTGAGCCTCTAAATTGTGATCTTCGCTATTATAAATATCACCAGCTATGACAACAGCATGAACATGCTCATCAATAGCAGTGTCAATAATTGTATCAAAGGCTACATAGGTAGCTTCACTCACGGCGCGATCAACGGCGCGGCTAATACCTGTAGCATATTGGAAGGGTGCCCCTAAATGCAGGTCACCACAGTGTATAAATCGAAATGGCTGCATCTATATCCACTCCTTATATTAGTACTTTTATTATAGTTATATATAGTAATTACAATACTCTATTATACTACAAAACCCTAAAGATTACTTAAAAATAACTATCAATTAAAACCTTAACATAGATTTAACACCTTAATATAGATAGTAAAATATAGCCTCTAAAATTAGTTGTAAGTCATATAATTCCCCTGTATTAAAAGCGCTCTAAAAACTACATAAATATTTTTGTTAACTCAAAAATACATTAAGTTGACAATTTATGCACTAACGTTTACAATCAAATTGTCAATATTTTATATTTTTATCAAGTTAACAATTAGGAGGCTATTATGGCTTTGCCTACAGATCAACAACCATCCCAGGTGGGAACATACGAAAAAATCCTTACCATAGCAAATCGTATTATGCATGGTGGTGAAATTACAAAAGAAGAAGCAATTGAGTTAATTCATACATCTGATGATGATACGATGATTCTACTCGCTATGGCAGATAAAATTCGTCAGCATTTCAATGACAACTCCGTAGATGTATGCGCCATTGTAAATGCACGATCTGGCAAATGTCCTGAAAACTGTAAATTCTGTGCTCAATCTGCACATCACGAAACAGGCGTTCAAGTATATCCGTTCATGGATGATGAAAGCATCCTCGATGCGGCTCGCAAAGCTAAAGAGGCAGGCGCTATTCGCTTCTCCATCGTAACAAGTGGTCGTAATACTAATAACCCAAACGAATTCAATCAAATCATTCGCGTATTAGGCCGCATTAAAGATGAAGTAGGCCTCGAAATTTGCTGTTCTCTTGGTTTGTTAACTTATGAACAAGCTCTCAAATTGAAAGAAGTAGGTGTAACTCGATACCACTCCAATATCGAAACAGCACCTAGCCACTTCCCAGATATTTGTACAACCCATTCCTACGAAGATAAAATGTCTACCATCGACAACGCTCAAAAAGCAGGCATTCGCGTTTGCTCCGGCGGCATCCTTGGTCTTAACGAAACATTAGAACAACGCGTAGAAATGGCATTCGAACTTAAACGCTTGCATATTGACTCTGTACCACTCAATATTTTAAACCCTGTTAAAGGTACTCCATTTGAAAGCAATAAAGCGTTACGTCCATTAGATATTTTACGTACCTTCGCTGTATTCCGTTTCATCTTGCCAAACGCATTGATTCGTACAGCTGGCGGTCGTGAAGTCAATCTTCGTGACTTACAAGCGTATGCTTTAAAAGGTGGCCTTAATGGCATCATGGTTGGTGGCTACTTAACAACTGGTGGTCGTTCTCCACAAGACGATCTCCAAATGATTCAAGACTTGGAATTAAGTCGCAACTCTGCCCAAGTTTAACTTTCTGTATATACCATTCTCTTTTGAGGATGTTGTATATAAAAAATATTCCTAAGATTTATAAATTTTTTACACATATAAAAAAGAACCATCTAGTTTGCTGTGCTAGATGGTTCTTTTATTGCCATAATAAATTATAAATGGCTTGACCATTTGTATTGCCTTCAATAGGTTCAGGGTTTTCATTGAACTCTACATTTTCATAGGGTGTACCGTCTGCCATGTATGCATCTACCTTTAATGTTTCCATGGTACGGTTATATCTACTTATATACACTTTATATCGCAATTCGTCGCCACCCAGTTCATTGACCCGCAGCCACAAAAGCGCATCATAATCACTTTTTTGAACACTGTCGTTGTCAATAAATAATTGGTTTCCTGATGCATCTGGTCCAACATAATACCAGTCCGTTGCGTTAGCGGTCCCCCCTATACTGAGTAGCCACAAAAGGGACAATATGGTTAATATTTTCCTCATATGACTGCTCCTCTCATGCCTTAGAGCTGTATACTTTATAAAACTTTAATAGCCATTAAACCTTTATAAAATATACAACTTCTCCTTTATATATAATACCAAAATTGTCCCATATTTATCAACAATAATTAAACTTAATTATTATCTTTTTTAGAATTTCAAGAAATTAAAAGAAATTTCTTAAAAAATTTCATTTTTAACTCATTTTTTGTTCTTATAATGACAATGTCAAATGATAAATAGAGGTAACAATTCCCTGGTTACCATACGTGTATTTATCTCCCGACAAGTATTACTAACCCCAAACCTACTACTTGTTTAAATACATGGTTCATTTGATATTAATACTAACACTCCCCTTACATGAAAAAAGGACTCCAGTTGGAGTCCTTTTTTCGTTATATAAAACTTCAATAAATCTCAAAATATAAGCGTGTATAAATTCTATCTACTTTGTAATCCACGATAAACTAGTTCAAAAATAATTTTCTGAGCTTCTAACCACTCATCACTTTGGGTCCACTTATATTCTTTATTAATAGCATATAGACCGTGTACTAAAAATACAAAAACGGATACCCCCATATCAAACGAAACCCCAAGTGCTTCTGCCATAACGAGCCCTTGCCGATCTTTTTCACTCCGTATAATGCGTTGTAATACACAAACAATAAAAAACACCCTCTAAAGTGGAGCGGTTTCCGGGACATATCGCCTGTAATTCGAAATCCCGCAGCGAGATCG